>PLDF01000024.1 GCA_003135055.1 Bryobacterales bacterium
AGGACGGCGCTTTACGTCGACGGAGTTCCAGCCAGTGTCTCATCGGATTTTGGGCTCACCGTCGCTGACCTTACCGGGAGGGTGATCCTCGGCAGTTCCGCGAATCAGGACAGCTGGCATGGCGACATCCTCGGGCTGGCGATTTATGACGTCGATCTTTCCCCATCCGAGGTCGTTGAACATACCGGTCGCTGGTTGCGAGGTCAACCGCCAGCGGCGAACAGCGATCACGCTCCGTCGGTGCTGTACAAGTTTGACGAGCACAGCGGGAACCTGATCCACGACCAGGGCGCCGTCGGAAACTCTCTCCTGATCCAGCCGCGCTATTTCGTTCTGCATCCGGCATTCCTTGAGCCTGTGTGGAAGCCGTTTCGCAGCCGCTGGGATGGCTGGAAGACGCGCGGCTACTGGTTCGACATGGGCGTCAATGTTGCCGGCTTCATCCCGTTTGGATTTTTCTTCGCGCTCTGGTTTTCGCTGACACCCGGAATCGCGAGGCCTCGCCTGACCGCGATTCTTCTTGGATTCGCGATCAGCCTGGTCATTGAAACCCTGCAGTATTTTCTCCCCACGCGGGACTCCAGCATGACCGATCTGCTGAACAATACGATCGGCACCGCGTTTGGAGTGGTCTTGTGTCCGCCGGTTTTGGTGCAAACGCTGAAAGCCAGAACCTTCGCGGGGTTGGCCGTCAGCCCGATGGGGAACGGCGCCCCGAGCACAAGTCAACCGAGCCGAACGGGCAACGGCCGCGGNNTTGAATTCGAATTGTCATCGTTGACTGCGAACGGGTCCGCCCCAGCGGGGCACGGGGTCGTTCCAACGCTCGCCGGCGATGAGAATCTCCCAACCTTTTCCATGCCAGCAACCGACACAAGCGATCCCAAAATCGGCACAGGCTCGAAGATCATGCGCCGCATCCTCAGCATCTACATCGGGCAGTCCGGACGTGTCTGGAAGCATCTCTCTCCCTCGGTCCGCAACCGGTCGGTGACTCGCGCCTGGGGACGCCATCTGGATCGGCTGGTTCGTCTTTCCGCCGACCGCAAGCAGTATTTCGCCACGTTCTTTCTGCGCAACCGTGCCGAGCTCGAGCTGTTGCAGCGGCTCGCCGATCAGAAACCACAGGGGGCCCGCTTCGATATGACGGTGCTGGCCTGCAGCAAAGGAGCGGAAGTCTACTCCATGGTGTGGGCTATCCGTACGGCGCGCCCCGATCTGCAGCTGAACGTGCATGCCATCGACATTTCCCAGGAAATCGTGGACTTCGCCCGCAGAGGCGTCTATTCGCTCAGCGGTTCCGACGCGATGGCCTCCGAGAACGAAGAGGCCGCCAAACAAAAAGGGGACGTCAGCTGGAACACTTCGAGAGACCAGAATGCGTCGATGTTCGAGCGCGTGTCCGCCCAGGAAATCGAAGTCATGTTCGAGACGAAAGGGAACCAGGCGACCATTAAGCCCTGGCTTCGTCAGGGCATCACCTGGATGTGCGGAGACGCCGGCGATCCTGGATTGCTGGCCGCTATCGGTCCCCAGGATGTCGTCGTCGCCAATCGCTTTCTTTGCCACATGGAACCCCCGGATGCCCAAAACTGTCTGCGGAACATCGGGCGGCTTGTGAAACCAGGCGAGTATCTCTTCGTGACCGGCATCGATCTCGACGTGCGGACGAAAGTAGCTCTTGAGGAATCCTGGAGCCCGATTACAGATCTGGCTCGGGAGATCCACGAAGGAGATACTTCCATCCTCGCCGGGTGGCCGCTGGAATATTGGGGTCTCGAACCCTTCGACGACCGCAGACCCGACTCGCAGATTCGCTATGCTTCCGTTTTTCGCGTGGGCCAGGCCTCTGACTCCAGGGAACTGGCTGGCTCGGGACGCTCCCAGAGGTAGAAACCGATGCGGTTCACCGACACGCCAATAGCGGGAGTATGGGTGATCGATCCGGAGTTTCGCGGCGACGATCGCGGACGCTTTTTTCGCGCCTGGTGTTCCCGTGAATTCGCCGAACACGGTATCGAGTTTCTTCCCCTCCAGGCGAATATGGGATTCAGCGCGCTGAAGGGTACGCTGCGCGGCATGCACTACCAGGTCGAACCCGTGCTCGAAGCCAAACTGGTTCGCTGCACCCGGGGTGCGATGTTCGACGTGGCGCTCGATCTGCGGCCAGGCTCCGCCACATTTGGCCAGTGGTTTGGCGCCGAATTAACCGAGGAAAACGGGCGCATGCTCTTCGTGCCCGAGCATTGCGGCCACGGTTATCAGACCCTCGTGGACGGGACCGAGATGCACTACATGACCTCGCAGGTTTACACCCCGACCGCCTGCCGCGGCGCACGCTACGACGATCCTGCGTTTCGCATTCAATGGCCTCTGCCCGCCACTGCGGTTTCCGATCAGGACCGCGCCTGGCCGCTCATGCCGCCCCACCAGGTCGAGCAAAGTCGAGAAGCCGTCCTTACCGGGCACAAGCCCGAAAAAGTTTGATCCAGCAGCGTCACTTTTATCCGAGTCGTCTACGAAGCGATGGAAATGCAAAATCAGAAACCACGCGTCCTCCTGTTCTCGCAGCGCAACGCAGCCAAACGGCTCCCGTTTCGTTGCGCCCATTTCGAATTCGAGGATGTCATCGCCGAGGTAGACTCTGCGGAAATGATCGCGCCTCGCTTCGATCAGTCGACGCGCCGTCACCATTACGCCAAGCAGCTTGCCTACCACACCCCCCTCGTCCTGAATCCCGGAATGGAGTCGAAAAACTTCGACCAGACCTACGACCTCTTCGTTGCCGTCTGCGGAGATCCCACCGATGTGCTCCGCATCAACGCCATCGGCAACTGGCGGGAGCGCTGCAAAAAAGCGGTTATGGTGATCGACGAGCTGTGGGTCACGCAGATGAAGGCCTACGGCAACTACCTGCGTCTGCTCAAGCAATTCGACTTGGTTTGCCTCTACTACAGCCAGAGTCCCGGGCCGCTCAACGAGCGTATCGGCCCCAGAAGCATGTACCTGCCGCCCGCCGTTGACGCCATCCGCTTCTGTCCCTACCCGAATCCGCCCGAGCGCAGCATCGACGTGTACAGCATCGGACGCAGAGGAGCGGCGACCCACGCGGCGCTCCTGAAGCTGGCTGCTGAAGAAGGCCTCTACTATGTGTACGACACCACTTCCGCCGATCAGGTGCTGGACCCCAATGACCACCGCGAGCTGTACGCGAACACATTGAAGCGGAGCCGCTACTTCATCGTGAATCCCGGCCTCATCGACCGGCCCGACATACGCGGCAATCAAATCGAAATCGGCTACCGCTATTTCGACGGCGTGGCTGCGGGCGCGATCAACGTCGGCGAGCGGCCCAACAACGAAGCCTTCGCCCAGCTCTTCGACTGGCCCGACCCCATGATCGATTTCCCCTATAACTCACCGGACTTCGCCAGGGTCATCAGCATGGTCCAGATGGATCCTGAAAAAGAAGACCAGATGCGGCGAACCAATGTCCAGCAGGCTTTGCTGCGCCACGACTGGGTATATCGTTGGGAAATGATCCTCAAAACTGTCGGTCTCGAACCGCTGCCCCATATCGTGGAAAGAAAAGCGCGTCTCCGCAGTCTGGCCGACCTTGCCGCACAGAAGCACCCGCAACCGGTACCGGCACAACCGGAATCCGCGCTCCAACCGGTGCCGTCGCTGAACAACTGACTTTCAGGGCTCGATCGTGAAGCCCAAATTGCTGAAGTACTCNNACCCGTTCTACTCGGTTGCAATGAGCTCAGATCAAAAGAAACCGGCGAAGATCGCCATCCTGCATCACACGGGCGGCGGCAACCTCGGTGACGACGCCATCATGGACGTCGTCATCCATAACATCCGTTCGCGCTGGCCGGATGCTGAAATCGCGGCTTTTTCCATGAACCCCGGCGACACGGGCAGCCGCCACGGAATTCCGTCTTTTGCGATTCGGAGACATACCTGGGGCATCGGCTACGCCTCCAGAGAAAACGCAAAGACTGAGAAAACCAAACGCGGACCAGGGAACTGGCTGGCCACAACGAGAAATCCGGCCATTCGCCTTCCCAGAAACATTTTCCGCGAGCTGGCTTTCCTGGCGACCTCGTTTCAAAAGCTCCGGCCGTTCGACATGCTCATCGTCAGCGGCGGCGGCCAGCTCACCGAACGCAGCGGTCCGTGGGGTTTTCCCTACGCCATTCTGATCTGGGTTCTGATGGCGAAGCTCGCCGGCGTCAGGCGGGTCTTCCTCAACGTCGGCGCGGGTCCCCTGCGGCATCCGCTCAGTAAGTTCTTCGTTCGCCGGTCGCTTTACGCCGCCAATTACGTGTCCTTCCGCGACGAGCCCTCGCAGGCCCTCGCGCGGCAAATTGGGTTTACAGGAAAGAGTCAGGTCTTTCCCGACAACGTCTATAGCCTCGACGTTTCGCTGCCGTCGGCTCCGCCAGACACGCGGAATGGGCCGGTTGTCGGCCTCGCTCCCATGCCCTGGCCGTTTTGCGACCCTCGCGAATACACGGGCGAGAACCTGCAGGCTCTCTACGACGAGTACCTCGCCAAGTTCGCGACGTTCGCCTCATCGCTGGTCCGGTACTCCTGTTCGCTCGAGTTGTTCGGCAGCGACGCCGGCGCCGATCCTGCCGCGATCGAAGACCTGCGCAGGGTTCTGCGGACGCAGCAGGACATCGACACGCCGCCCTATGAGCCGGTCGACAGCGTCGATGGGCTCCTGTCCCGAATGGCGGCGATGGATTATATCGTTACCTGCCGCTTCCATGGAGTGGTATTAGCCCACATTTTGAACAAGCCGGTTCTGGCCATTTCGCACCACCCGAAAGTGACCGACCTGATGGCGGCGCTGGGACTCTCGCAATACTGTGTCGACATCCGAACCTTCGACCCGGATCGGCTGGCCGATGCTTTTGCCTCCCTGGTCGACCATACGCGGGAAGTCAAAATCAGCATGGCTGCGAGCTTGGCGGCCTACAGAGCCCAGGCAGGTGCTCAGTTCGATCTGCTGTTTCCTCCAGCGAGCGAAAAAATGAGGCCGGCGTCCGTCGCGCCTCCCCATAATTCCGCCGTGGTCGGCGCCACGCCAAAGTAGATGCAAAAGGCGCAGGCACACGGCAACCCTGTACGCAATCATTTGAACCCGCGAGCCCAGGGCTCGAAACGATCAAGACTGTGAATCAACAAGGAGAAGCATTATGAAAGTCGTTCTGTTCTGCGGTGGAATGGGTCTGCGCATTCGCGATGCGGAGAATGTTCCCAAGCCGTTGGTGCAGATTGGATACCGGCCCGTGCTCTGGCACGTGATGAAGTACTACGCCCACTATGGCCACAAGGATTTCATCCTCTGCCTCGGCCACCGCAGCGAGGCGATCGACCTCTTTGATCCGCAGCTCACCGACGTCGGAGA
>PLDF01000152.1 GCA_003135055.1 Bryobacterales bacterium
AGCTGACGTCGAAATGATCTTCAATGGCGCTCTTGCCGCGCCCCGTCACGATGATGATGTTCTGGATGCCAGAGTGAAGGGCTTCCTCTACGCCGTACTGGATGATGGGCTTATCGACGACCGGCAGCATCTCCTTGGGCAGCGCCTTGGTGGCGGGTAGAAATCGCGTGCCGAGTCCCGCGGCGGGGAAAACAGCCTTGCGCACTTTAGCTGGCATCTACTACAGCTTGGCGCCTGAATGACCCCGTTGGCAACCGGCAATTGAGTTTCCGGCAGCGGCTGTGCTATGAATAGAGGCTCGGGAAACAAACATGGCATACGTAATTGCGGAACCCTGCATCGGCACCAAAGACGCGGCCTGCGTGGACGCCTGCCCGGTGGATTGCATCCATCCGAAGAAGGACGAAGATAAGTTCGCCGCCGCGGAGATGCTCTATATCGACCCGGTGGAGTGCATCGATTGCGGCGCTTGCGTGCCGGTTTGCCCGGTTTCCGCGATCTTCGCCCAGGACGATCTGCCGGAGAAGTGGGCTAACTTTACGGAAAAGAACGCGGCGTTTTACGGGCGCTAATCGTGGCGCACGCACTCCTGCGTGCAGCGTTCACACTCGTGTGAACGCTTCGCCATTACTCAATCCAGACCGTTGAAAATGAGATCGACCGGAAGCGCGCCACCGCCGAACAGCGGCAGCGGGATGGCTCGGCCTGCGCGGTAGGTGGTGGTGATGCCATCGGGAGTTGAAACGTCGATCTGACGGTTGACTGCGTCTACCAACCAGAATTCCCGGCAGCCCGAAGCCAGGAAGGTCTTCTTTCTGTCGTTCATCTCAGAAGTTGTGTTCGATGGCCACAGCACCTCTGCAACAAGCTCCGGGACGCAATCCAGGTAGGCTTTTGGATCGATACGGTCCCACGTTGCGCTCGTCATGTAGGCGACATCCGCGACCCAATACTCATGGTCCGGCATCGGTCGAAACGGCATGTGGTTTTCTACAATGTCTGCCTTCGGCGCACGAGTCTCAATTAGCCTCCTGATTCGATATTGCAGCCAGACGTGTCTGTGTATCGGCGGGGGCATGGCAACCAACTCGCCATGGCGCAGCTCATGACGCCGGCAGATTTCGTCCGGGAGCTTTTCGAACTCCGCGAAGGTCATCAACCGCGTGGTAGTCGCGCCCATGCTTCCTCGCTCGAATTATAACGCCGACGGCTCCCTATGCGTGGCGCGTGCTCGGCGGTTCGACGGTAGGTGCGTAACCGATCTGGGGGAGACGGATTCAGAAGCTGCCGCGCCGCAATCTCGCCAGCCTTTTCCGTTCACCGGTAACCCATTGACTGCACTGGCCAAGCACGTGGCGCACGCACTCATGCGCGCCACACACACTCCTGTGAACGCGACATGTTTCACAGCCTCTAAGGGGCGATTTCCGCGACAGAGCCGCGAAATCCCCAGATCGGTTAATAAGCACCCCTCGACGGATGAATCCGCCGCGCCGCGCTCGCGGCTAATGGAGACTTGCAGGCGCAGACTTGTCCGCCGCTTAGCTTAGGATTTGTCACTAAATGTGCTCTTGCGTGCCGTGTCGAAGTTCATCTCGACGCCTGTCGGCGCCGGGGCCAAGCGCGTTCACACGATTGTGANNTGTGAACGCTGCACGCAGGATTGCGCGCAGGAGTGCGTGCGCCACGTCGGTCTGGCCGATTTGTGCCAACGTTATTTCCCGGTAGTCCCTTAGCTTAACGGGCCTTTGCAGCAGAGCCTCTCGAAGCTCTATTTGGGGGCCGGTCCGCGAACCACCTGAACCAGCGCCTCCGGATGAATCCACTTCTCGAACGCCTTCCGCACGTCGTCCGCGGAGAGGTCGTAATAACGCTGCGCGGCGCGGACCGGCTCATCGAGCGGCAAACCGAGCAGCGCCCGCGCCACGAAGCCTCCGGCCACGGCGTCTTCACTCGATTCGCTCAGCGTGATCTGGCGCAATAGCAGCGCCTTGGCCTGCTGCAATTCGGCCGGACTCACGTTGGTCGCGCGCATCGCGGCAAGCTCCTGCTCCACCAGCAATCGCGCCTTGGAGACGTTCTCCGGGTCGCAACCGTAGGTCACCGAGTATGCCGCGCGCGTTTCATCCGCGTGCAGAGTATTATCGACGTTGTAGACGTAGCCGGCTTTTTGCCGCAGATCGCGATACAGGCGGGTGGCGTAGAAGCCGCCGCCCAGAACGTGGTCGCCGAGTTGCAACGCATAGTAATCGGCGTGAAACCGGTTGATGCCAACCTCCTGCGCCAGTTGCACCGAATCCTGCACCTGAGCCGAATCCGGTACGTTGATGAGAGCCGGCGGGTTTAAAGGCACGGGCGGCAGCGTCACTACGGGCTTGGTTCCAGCGCTCTTCCACGGCCCGAACCATTTTTCGATCACCGGCCGGGCTTCTTCGATGGTGATGTCGCCGATCACCGCGATGGTGGTCATGTCGGGGCGAAATGTCTTCGCGTAGTAATCCTTGACGTCGGCCGGCGTCAAAGCGGAAATGGTCTTGGGCGTAGCTTCGCGAAGCTCGGGATCGCCCTTCGGCAGCAGCGCGGTATCGAGCGCGCGCTGCGTTCGGTAGCCGGGACTTTCGAGTTCGCCCGCGGCCAGTTGCGCCGATTGATCGCGCACGATAGTGAACGCTTCGGCGGGAAGCGCGGGGTGCAGCTGGTTATCCGCCAGCAGCTCCACGCCCTTGGCAAAGTACTGCTTCAGCACCTTCAGGCTGAAGTTCGCGCCGCCGGATTCGGAGGCCGCGATATCGTCCAGGGCTTCCTGGAACGCGATGCGGTCGCGGGTAGTCGTGCCGTAGGAGAACAGCTCCTCCAGCACGTCGCCAACGCCATCTTTGCCAGGCGGGGTTTGTAATACCGGCTCGTGCTTGATGGCGCCGGTAATCGTGACCGTGGGGCTGGCCTTTTCGGTGCGGACGATCAGCCGCACGCCATTCGGCAGCATTACATCCGCCGGACGCGGCCCGGCTTGCGGCACTTTCAACGACTTGACCGAAGCCTCCGCCCAATCGGGCAGCGCGACCGGCTTGGTGGGCGCGGCCGTGGTCACCTCGGCGCCGCCGAAACCCTTGCCCGCGACGGCTTCGCCGGAGGATGACGGTTTCAGCGTCGCCACGATCGCCGTCTGCATAGTGAGGTATGTCTTCGCCACGCGGTTGACGTCTTCCACCGTGACCTTCTTTATCGCCTCGACGATGTCGGCCGGGGAATTCCGGCCTTCGGCGGCGAGCGCTTGCGACCAGGTGGACGCCAGATCGGGGATGGAGTTCTGTTGAAATTCCGCGCCGGCGATTTCGCCCTTCCTGGCGGCCTCCACCAGCGCCGGGGGCACGCCCTTGGCGGCGTATGCGGAAAGGATGGTCTTCATCTCGGCGGTAATTGGCGCCGCGTCGGAGCCGGCTGGCACGGCCGCCACCGCGAAGGCGACACTGGCTTTGGGATAGGTTTCAGCCAGGCCGAATTCCGCTCCCAGCGCCTTGCCTTGAGGCACCAGGCCGTAGAGATCGGCTCGCTGGCTGCCGGCGGCGTCGCTCAAGATGCGGACGGCGGCGAAATCGGGGCTGTCTGTTCCGGGCAGGCGAAAAGCGAGAAAAACCAGCGAATACGGCAGGTTGCTATCGAGCGTGAAACTATCGGCCGTGACCGGCTGCAGATTGATTTCGGAATGTTGCGGGACGGGTTTTCGCTTGATGGGCCCGTAAAGCTGCTTGACCTTGGCGAGCGCAGCCGCGGGATCGACGTCGCCCGTGATCACAAGCACGGCGTTGTTGGGCGCGTACCAATTGTGGTAGAACTTCTTGAGCATTTCGCCGGTAGTGGCATCGAATGAGTCCTTCGTGCCCAACGCGTCGTGAGCGTAGGGCGTGCCGGCGAACAGGTCCTGATTGAGGCGCGTAATGAATTTGTAGGTTGGATTCGAGAGATCGCGCGAGACCTCTTGCTCGATGGCGCCGCGCTCTTGGGCCCACTGCTCCTGGGAATCCTCCACATCCTGCATGCAAGCCGAATCCACGCGCAAGGCGACTTCGAGATCCTGCGCCGGCACGGTGATGAAATACTGGGTGATGTTCTGCTGCGTATCGGCGTTGGAGCTGCCGCCCAGTTGCGCGTAAATCGCGGCGATCTGGTCCGAGGAAAGGCCCGTGCATCCGCGGAAGGCCATATGCTCCTGCGCATGGGCCATGCCGGGGAAGCCCGCCGGCGTATCGTTGCCGCCGGCGAGATAATTCTCCTCCACGGTGACCACGGGCGCCAACGGATCGCGCACGATGACCACGCGCAAACCGTTATCGAGCGTGGCGCGCACGGCGGAATCGCGCGTGGACTGCTGGGGGGCGGCCGAGCTGGCCAATAGGATGACGGCGGCAAGAAGCGAAAGTGTCCGACGGGGCAAGAAGAACCTCCTGATTTAATTATGAACCAAGCGATAGCGTTGCCAAGACCGGTAGCCCGCTAAACTGGCTCGGTCACCCTCGCAAGGAACGTGAAAAGAGCGTCGGCATGCATGGATCGCTGCCGGACACAGTCAGGGTCGATCCGCTCAAGAATTTCGAACCCGTGTCTGGTTTTATGGTACGGCCCTTTACTCGTGGTCCTTGTGGCGTTATGAAGCCTTTTCATCACATCCCGTTTGGGGATTGCCTCGATGTTGGGATTGCCGCTCAAGGCGGCTTCTCTGATCTGGTGTTCGTAGTACGAGGCAACCGCCGGGATATCCGCCAGGAACCATGCCTCCATACACTGAACCATGAGATGTACCTGCTCGTCTGGCATCGGGCCGGTCCAGTGTTTCTCGCGGGCCTGCAAGTGTGCCTTGGCGTTCCTCCCGTCGAGCACTGGCTCTTCAGAGTCGACCAACAAGACAGGAAAGGTGTCCGGATTGTTCTCCAGCGACCGGCAAAAATCGTGATACGCTTCGTCACGGCTGCCGGACGCTATGATGCGGGGCTTTGGCCGGTCGCCCAGAACTTTTTCAAAAAGGAGGCGAAACGCCTTCCTGCATGCGGTCTGGGCCTTGGCTTGGGAACCCCCACCCTCAACGAACGCGCAGACACTCACCAGCGCGTGCCTCCGAGCTGCCCTTTGGTCCAAAGTTGTCCGAGGCTGTACTCCTTAAGCCATGAAGAAAGTTGGTGTGCGTCGAGGCGACGGAACGTCGAGGCTCCGCTGTGCTTTTCACAGACGAGTACGGCTTCCGGTATCTCTGTAAATTCCTCGATCAGCCGATCCGAATGAGTAGTGACGATGAGCTGCATGCGCTTGGATGCATCGATAAGGAGTTTTCCTAGCTCGTGGATCATGTCGGGGTGGAGGCCGAGTTCCGGTTCTTCAATGACAACCAGCGGTGGCGGGTCGGGATTAAGGAGTATGGCCAAGAGAGCAAGCCACCGGATGGTTCCATCCGACATACGGATTAGGGGGATGTTTGAGTTGAGGTGTTTCTCCTCAAGCCGTGTTTGTACTTTTCCTCCTTCGATGTTGGCACGCAGGTCTTTGGTGTCTTCATGAAAGGTACGCAGCGAGTCCAGAATCTGGTGTTTGACGGGCGGCAGGTTCAGGAGGCGGACTAGGACAACTCCAAGGTTTGAGCCGTCCTCTTCGAGGTACTCGCTGGGCAGGCCTGCATCGCAAGGCTGCCGGACATCGGCGAGCGTGCCGAACTCCCAGTCGCGATAGAGCCGGAATTTCGTGAATAGGTCGCCGAGATATGTGATTTCGGGGTAGCGTTCGGGGTCTTTTCGCTGCGCAAGGATGGAAAGCTGGGGATTGATGGTTCCTTGCAGGAGTTTGCGCTTTCTCCCTTTGTAGTTGAGCGTCGGACGACCGTTCACAAACGCATAGTAGAGGTATGGCCGTTGCTCCCGCGAAACCGGATCTTGATTTTCTACTGACTCGTTGGTGATTTCGAATCGGAAGCCGGCCTTTGTGAACGCAAGGCGGTAACGCAACGCCACCCGTCCTTTTACGGGACTGACGATTGCCTCAATTGACGCGGTGGGAGTCTTGGCCGCCCCTTTCCAAAGCCACTCTTCTATCGGTCCGCCATTGCTGATGGCTGTCGCTAGTTCCGCGGGGGCGTTCTGCAGTAGGCCAAGGACCTCTATAAGGTTCGACTTGCCGGAGCCGTTCGGGCCGATTAAAACGTTGAGGTGTTGCAAGTCGATGGGCGTGGATTCCTCGCCGAATGACAGGAGGTTTTGGATTGTCAGGCTACGTATGACGGGTTCCCGTTGCATTCTGCTTGATGGCCCGAATTATAGCGCATCTCCGATTGTCCGCCCTCTATCGCAGTTGGAGGCGGTTGGAGGCGCAGGGGAGGACATCTATCGTCTTAATTCGCCCGCGCCATTCACATAGAGCGCGTGTCGAAAATCCGATCGACCTGCAGCGAGGCGTCGCCAAATAGGCGTAACGGAATAGTTTGTCCCGAATGGCAGGTGATGGCCACGCCATTGGGCGTCGAAACCGTAACCTGCCGCTTCTTTTCATCGAGAACCCAAAACTCCAAACAGCCGTTTCCGAGGCAAAGAACCTCCTTCTCCCGCATCATCGCCCTCGTGTTCGATGGCGACAATATCTCGATTACCAACTCGGGAGCCCCTCGCAAATTATCTTTGTCGGCGATACGTTCCCATCGCTCGCGCGTTACGTAAGCCACATCGGCGATGCGGTATTCGTATTGCGGCAGAGCGCGAAAAGCGATCTCAATCCCGACATATCCATTTCCGGCAAGAGGCTTGAGAAGCTCGACAAGACGGTCTTGGATCAACCGATGCATATGTTGAGGCGGCGGCACTTCAACCAACTCTCCGTGGCGCAGCTCATGACGCCGGCAGACCTCGTCCGGCAATTGCTCGAACTCCGCGAACGTCATCAACTTCGTGGTGGTCGCGCCCATGGCCCCTCGCCCGAATTATACCGTTCCCGGCCGATACGCCGCGTAAGCCGTATCCGTCTCCCAAAGCCGCACCGGCCCCAGCCGCACATCGGCCTTGCGTCTTCAGCCCCGAATACGCCTCATCGTAGATATGCTTCGCGATATTCCCGGCCGAGGGATTCAACCGGTCGAACGGCGGATACTCGTTCAGCCATTGATGATCCAGCCGGTCGACTACCGAAGGCGCCATGCGCCTCAGCTCCACGAAGTCCGCCAACAGGCCGATTTCGTCCGGTTCGCCGCCTCCCACCGTCACCTGGCAAAGGTAGTTGTGGCCGTGCACGTTTTCGCGCTTGCCGCGATAGTTGCGCAGCGTTGCGAATGGTAGAAAACAGAGGCAGGGGCCAACGGCGCGCCGATTGACAATCGGCCGCGGGTTGGCAAGCTGCCCCGCAACAAAATCGTCGCGGCGCGCGGAGAAAGGAATGGATAGTAGCACTTAGTCGGTAAGTTGCAACAGAAAGTTGGCATTAGTTCCCGTTATGCGGCGCGCAACGAGAATTTTGTTCTCATTGTGTTGGCGAGTCCATTCGATTCAAGCGCGCCGCGCCTCCTGACTGCTGGCTCCTGACTCCATCGACCCCCGTATCCCGCAGGGATATCAAGGGCGAATCCCTTGCCTAGTTAGCGTTCTTCAATATATTTGCTGCGTTGGCGATTACATATGCTACATTCTTTCAATGCTCCGCTGCGTTCCGCCCGTCCGCGCCTGTGTGCTGGCGCTCGCCGTGTCCATGGCTGGGTTTTCGGCCGCGCCTAATACCGAACCGGTCTACCGCGCACTACGCGACGCTTCTATCACGGAAACGTTTCTGGTGGAGAACATCGTCCTGAAGCGCGACAATGGAGTCATCACGCTGAAATCGGGCGTGATCGGATTTACGCCAAAGACCATGGGGCGCGACACGGTTGCGGTGTTTTCGGGCGAAGGCGCATTCCTCTTCCAGCCGATTTCAGTTATCGAGAAAAATCGCCTGGAATCGATCACCGGCGGCAACGGCAACGCCGTGGTGGAGACGTTCGACCGCGCGCTGTTCTGCTTTACGGATCATACCGGCGACGAGATCCGCGGTCAAGCTCACGCCACACCGCAGGCAACACCCGCGAACGCGAAGCTGAGCGACGATCTGCGCGAGTTCCGCAAGCGTCTGCGCAGCCGTCCCGATCAGCCGCACTCGCTATGGCAGGCGCTGCTGACTTCCGAAGATATCGACAACGTGGAAGCCGATTTACTAGCGGATCTTTACAACCCTACGCAGGCGGGCTTTTTCAGCGCTTACCTGCACGGAAAGCATGCCGCCGGCCTGCGCTTTCACGTGAAGCCGCGCGGCGTTCTGGCCATGCTGCCCGCGCCGGAAGAAGTTGCGGTGATCAACTACGACCCGGAAGCCCAGCAGGAGGGCGTCTGGAGCCTGGAACACCTGAAGACCGAAATCGACGCCCATAAGGTCGGCTCCGATGAGAACAAGCGGGTAGTGGAAGCGCAGAGTTACCAGATAGAAACGACTATCGCCAGGAACGATCTGTTCACCGCCTCCACTCATGTGCGCTTCAAAGCCGTGACTGCCGGAGACCGGGTGATCAAGTTCGGCCTGATACCTTCGCTGCGAGTGAGCCGGGTGACAGTTACACAACCCAGCGGCGGCCAGGATGTGCCATTTATTCAAGAGGGGCGCCGCGAAGACGCCAGCTTTTACGTAGTGATGCCGCAGGCGATGGAGCGCGGCAGCGAGCACGAATTGGCCGTCGAGTATGAGAGCGAGAGAGGCGCGCTCGAAGGCGATCGCGTGATGACCAAGGAAGGGGGCGGCAATTTCAGCGTGGGCGCGCGCGAAAGCTGGTACCACAGCCTCAATAGCTTCCGCGACCATGCGCAGTACGACCTGACCTTCAAGGTTCCCAAGCAGTACACGCTGGTGAGCGTCGGCAAACTTGAGAAATCATGGACCGAAAAGGACTTTGCGTGCACCCATTGGATCTCGGAAGTTCCCATGCCTGTGGCCGGGTTCAACTATGGCGCGTTCAAGAAAAAGGAGATCACCGATTCCGTCACCGGCGTACGCATTGAAGGCTACGCCGGCTCGGATTTACCGGACTTCATGCGCGGCGCGACGAATATCGACGGCGTGGGAACCTTAAGCCCTTCGGCCCTGAACGATCAGATTATTACCGAGGCGCAGAACGCCATCCGCCTCTTTACGGCGTGGTTCGGCAAATCGGAATTCGGACGGATCGCGATCACGCAGCAGCCGGCGTTCAATTGCGGCCAATCGTGACCCACGCTGGTGTATCTGCCGATGAGCGCATACCTGGACGATACGCAACGCTGGCGGCTCTTCAATGGCATCGAGCACGGCTTGACCGAGTTCGTGGATGAAGTGACGCCGCACGAAGTTTCGCACCAATGGTGGGGCCATATGGTGGGCTTTACGACGTTTCACGACCAGTGGCTTTCCGAAGGCTTCGCGTTTTTTTCGGCCGGAGGTTATCTGCAACTCACCGAAAAGAGTCCCAAGAAATACCTCGATTACTGGGACCACGCCCGCCACACGATTGTGGACAAGAACAACTTTGGCCGGCGGGCGAACGATGCGGGACCGCTGTGGCTGGGCCTGTTGCTCAACAGCGCGAAGAACGCGGGCGCTTACAACAGCGTTGTCTACCGCAAAGGCGGCTATATTCTGCGCATGCTGCGCTCTCTTATGCACGACTCGAAAGAGGGCGATAAGCCCTTCATGGCGATGATGCAGGATTTCGTGCAGCAGCATATGAACGGGAACGCGTCCACGGAGAGTTTCCAGCGGGTGGTGGAAAAGCATATCACACCGGGCATCAATGTTACAGGCGACGGTAAGATGGACTGGTTCTTTTCGGAGTGGGTCTACGGCACTGCTCTTCCACGCTATAAGTTCGATTACACGCTGACGCCGCAGCCGGATGGAAAATGCCTGCTTAAGGGCAGCCTGACGCAGAGCGAAGTGAAGGATAACTTCGTGATGTTAGTGCCGCTATATGCGGATTTCGATGGAACCACGGCGCGGCTGGGCACGGTGCGTATCGACGGGAATAAGACTTTGGATAATTTCAGACCTCCATCTCGCCCCCGTAGTTTTCGCTGGCCAGTGAAAACGGAATGATCCGAAAGGATTTGCGAA
>PLDF01000337.1 GCA_003135055.1 Bryobacterales bacterium
TTATTATTTAACTTCCCCTTAGGCTGCTACCGCGATAGCTCCCCAGAAACATCGCCGCTGTATTGCTTTCTCGCCCGCTTGCAATCTTCTCCCCAGCGTTCGGTGACCATGCCGGAGTGGCATTCGTTTGCGCGAGTTTTCGAATCGAGCTATTTTTCCTTCATCCCCAAGCGGGGAAGAAAGGAGCAAATAATCCCGATGACGCAAAATTCTCGGTGGCGGAAGTCCAGTGTCGCGATCGCGCTGGCGGCGTTCGTCCTGGTGGTTCAAGCGGGTCTGATGGCCCAGAATCTGGGAACGGCCCCTCAGGTCAACGTGGCCGTCCAGGGTCAACAAGGTACGCAACCCGAAGGTACCTTCCTGAACTTGATCAATTGGATCGGCAATGTAATCGCGCCCGTCGGCGCCGGTGGAGCTGCGCTCATGGCGATCGGTTCGTTCGCCATGGGCCGCGGATTCGGCAAATGGGTGTTCACGGCAATCGGACTCCTGATGGTCTCAGGCCTGACCCGACTGCTCGAATACTGGATTGCCCAAGGCACCGCCGGAGTCACTTAACCGTACGCTCAGGCAGGCGCGGCTGAGGAGACCCAGCGGCGTCTGCCTATTTCTCTTTTAAAGGTAACGACTATGGCCCCTCCACAACTGATTACGGATTTCATGAGATTGATGCTGCTGCTTGCGCCCTCGGCCGCCATCATCTGCCTGGTGCTAGCGGGTCTCGGCCTGCGGCAGGGCTCCGTCCCTGACGCCTTGGTTGGGGGGAACTTTGCGAAGTGGATGTTTTGGGCGATCGTGTTTCTCACTCTGCCACAGCTCATCAGTTGGTTCCCTTCGTTCGGAGTACCTGCGTCTTTGCCCAGTGGAGGCATCGGTACCGGCTGGATGGCGAACCTCCAAAGTGGCCTCGCCAACTTTGTGCAGAATTTCTTGCTGACCAGGCTCGCGACCTCCTTCGCGGCATTCTTCGTCCTGCGAGCCATACTCGACACCGTTCAGGGCGGGCATCCGCTTCCTTCGATTCTCGGCGCAATGTTCCTGCTCGCGATTCAAACAACGCTAAACCTGATTAANNGCCGTGATCGGAGCGATCTGGAACTTCGTGTCACACAGGCCGGTACTGCCAATGGTCGGCGCAACTCTGGGACTGCTGACAGTCTCGTCCATCTGGAAGCTGATCACGACAATGATGTAACAGGCAAGAAATATGTCTTTCTACAACGGACTCCTGAACCTGACCAACTGGGCCGGCAACGTGATTATGCCGACGCTGGGAGCGCTTTTCATCGCGTTCGCGGTAATCCAGTTCGCACGAGGTTATCACCATCTGTACTCGGCTTGGGCCTACGGAGGTCTAATGTGCCTGATGGTCTCCGGCCTCTTACGCATGTTCGAGAAGTTTACGGGTCAGCTCGGATGGAATAACCCGGATCTCTACTGGAACTCGCTATTGAACCTCGTGGATTGGTTCGCGAATGTCATTCTGCCCGTCTACGCCGGAATGCACGTGGCCGTGGGGGCATTAAAGTTTGGAGGGCTGTTCGAGCAGCAGGTCCACCACCAGTTCAGCCACACACGGCACTTCCTGGGAGCCATCCTGTGTCTCATGGTCTCGGGCCTGCTCCGGCTTGGCGAATTCTTCGTGACAAGAGGCACGGCAGGCGTTAGGTGAAAGGAATTACCTCGATGCGAGTTGTCGAAACAAAAAGGGGGAAGGATTTATGGCAGTTACGGTGACACCTGTCCCAAGAAATCTCGCGACGAAAGTGACTTTTCTGTACATGGAGTTCGAGGATTTGTTCGTGATCCTCGGCCTGGCAGTCGTGATGAACATGTTCGGCCGATTCTTGCAGCGGGAGATGTTCGGTATCCCCATGAATATTTTCCTGCAATACGTGGTTCCGGTACTGAGCATTCCGGCGCTCATCCTATTCAAGTATGGGAAACCGCGCGGATACCTGCAGGACTGGCTGATGTTTCATATGAAGCCGCATGTGTATTGCGCCCTGGAATCGGACTCAGAACAACGGGTGGAATACCTGACGGCGGAGGAGTCCTAAATGCCTGTGACCCTTCGCCAATGGGAAGATTCTCTGCGCCAGCCGGCGCTTTGCGAACTCCTGCCGGTGCGAGACTATCTGGACGGCTGCATCATCCGCACAAACGGTTGCTTCGTAGCCGGCTATGAAGCTAGTGGACTGAACACATTCTTTCATGCAGATGAGACGCGTAATCGAACCAAAGAAGTGCTGGAGGCGCTGGTTCGCTCTTTGCCCGAAAGATCAATGCGGATGCAAGTTCGGTATGAAGTGACGGACGGCCATGGCGACCTGACCGAGCGTTACGTGAAGGAACAGCGAGTCGAGAACGCCGTTCTTCAGGCCCTCGATCGGGAGCGCCTCCGATTGTGGAACCTGCGCGAGCAGGAGGGACACTACCTGCAGCGACGATTTCACGTGTACTTCATCTGGAACCCTGACGTCCACCACGACAGCTCGGATTTTGAGTGGCGAAAGACACGCAAGAAAGCGAACAAGTGGAGCCTCTCGGCGAACAAATGCATCCAGCGAACGCAACGCGAACATGAGGACTTCTTATCGGAGTTTGAGAGCTTGATGGCGGGCGCACAAGCCACGCTCGAGGCTACGGGAATGCAACCGCGACGCATGACCGATCAGGAGATGTTCCTCGAAATCAAGCGAGCACTGAATCCGCTCGCCAAGGATACGCGGCCCTATAAGCAGGGCCTGGCCTACGAGAGCGCGCGGACGCAAATCGCGAATGTCAACATCGAGGACGAACAGGACGACCACTTGAAGGTCGGCGGCCTTCTGTACTCCTGGGTCAGCGTCAAGGAAATGCCGGATGCAACATTTCCCGGCATCACGCGCGAGCTAATCGCGCAGGAGTTTCCGCTCGTGATCAGCGCGGAGATCGCGATTCCGGATCAAAGCAAGATCATGCGGTCATACAAGCGACGTCTTCTCCGTATGCAGGCGGCACAGAGAGACATCCATGGTGGTTTCAAGATCAATGTCGAGGCGCAGATCGCCCAGGAACAACTGATCCAGACTCTGCAGGATGTCGTGTCCAGTTCGTTGAAGGTGTGTCAACTCAGTTTGCTTGTTGGCTTGCGAACGTCCAACCCGATCCGCAACGCAAACGAGCGGAGAGAGGCCGAGCGTATTCTTGCAGACCGCCGTCAGCGCATCCTCCACGCGGTGGCTCGAATGAATGGCGCGCGCGGTATACCGGAGACGCTCGCCCAAAAGCGGATTTATGTCGGGACGCTTCCGGGGATGGCAGAAGAGACCAAGCGGGAGCAGGAGTGCCTTACCCTGCACGCGGCCGACTTGTTGCCGGCTGAAGTCCCCTGGCAGGGATTGACCTCAGCGGCGATCCTGCTCGAAACCCCCTCCCGCCAAATGGTGCCCTTCTCGCCGTTCGATGCAAGCTTGGGCGATGCCAACATGCTGATCATGGCGAAAAGCGGTGGAGGTAAGACCTTCATGGCTCAGCTGCTGCTGCTCATGCTGGGCCGGACGGGCGCGCAGATCTCTATCCTGGAGCGCGGCGATTCCTACCGGCCCCTTGTGGAGCTCATGGGCGGCCGAGTGATCGAAGTAAATCTGGACGGTAACGAAACTCTGAATCCCTGGGATCTCCCTCAAGGGGAAAAGACGCCATCGAAGGAGAAGGTCGCGTTCTTGAAGAGCCTCACTCGGCACATGATCGGCGACGCGCCGGGCTCCGATACCACGCTCGTCGATAACGTCATCAGCGAGGCGATTGCGCGGACCTACAAACGGGTCGGACTTCGCTACGCCAATCCAGTGCCGACNNCTGGTTGTTTTTCAATGTGGAGGGGCTCGGCTCGGATGCACATCTCGAAACCGCGATGAGCATGCTGATCGCGAATGCGATGGCGGAGCGTGCCTCGGGCAGGTCCGGACAGCCGAGCATCACCGTACTCGATGAGTGCTGGTCGTTGCTTGATTCGCCGGTCCTGGCGCCAGAGGTCGTGCAATTGTTCCGAACGGCGCGCAAACGGAATTCGAGCGTCTGGGGCATCTCGCAGACGCTCGAAGATTTTGTAGGAACTTCGCACCAGCCGCGTCTGCATGGGCCGGGTATTGTGAAAAACGCGAACACGAAGCTGATCGGTCAGCAACCCGGAGACATGAGCGTGTTGGAGAACCAGCTCCATCTGAATGAGGTCACCCTTGCGGCCATCAAACGCTTCAGCTCGCCGCAAAAGGGGCGCTACGCGGAGATGCTGCTTGTCATCGGAGAGAAGGCGGAGACGACCCAGGTCATTCGACTCGTTCCCACGCCTGTCGATTACTGGGTCTGTACAACCTATCCGCGCGAGCGTGCTTATCGAGCCTGGTACTTAAAGCAGAAACCAGAGCAGCCGCTGCTTGAATGCTACGAGGAGCTGGCACGGAAGTTCCCAGAGGGCCTGGCCGGACTTCCGCAGTTACCGGAAGAATTGTCTGCCGCGGTGACCGCACCAGGGTCCGTCCGCGTTTAGGAGGCACTTATGTTGCTCGTAACAGCACTGTTCGGTGGTCTGATGCTCCTGAGCGTTCAGAGCCGGCGCCGCACGGTCGCAGTCTTGCTGATTGGCTGTATCGCCGTTCTCGGAATATCGCCCCCGCCGGCGCAGGCACAGCTTCCCTTCTGCCTGCCATGCGTCATTCAGGCTGTGCTCAACACCATCACGGTGACGATCGGCGGCTTGCTGACCAAGATTAACGTCGTACTGGGAAAGCTCTTTTCGCTCTTCACGCAGACAGTCTGGCCGCTTGCAAAGATCAACCTCGCGAAGTCGCAGATTCAGTCCATCATCGCTAGGTTTCTCGGGGTGATCCAGTCGATCATGTCGATCAACCCTCATACCGCCACGCTGCCTCACCCCATTGCACTTGAGAGCGTCATTCGCGATCGGAGTGCGGCTGACCTTTCTTCCGTGCCGCCGGCCTACGTGAACACGTTCCGGGCGGTCCCTCAAGCCGGCAACATCGCACCCCAGGACCGCGACCTGACCGACATGGACGATGCGATGGCGCAGGACAACTTGATGATGCTGAAAGAATCAGACCAGTCCCAAGACCTTCAGTTGCAATTGGCCAATCAGATCGAGAGCTTGGTGGGGAACCCGGACATCAACATATCGGCACCGGGTGCGTCGCCCCTCATTACGGCGGCAGCCGTGGCCGGCCAGATCCAGAGCCAGGCGGTAACGCAGAAGATGCTGGCCGCTATGTTGCGGCAAGAAGCGGCACGCATCGCACATGACAACGCTATTCGCAAACGCAATGCGGCCTACGCCGGACAACTGCAAACGGACATGACTAACGTTCTCCAACACAGGTAAAAGGGGAAAGAAATGCAAGACCGACTCTACAAATGGATGAATGGAGCGAAAGCCGGAGGCGTCCGAATATGCCGATGGGGCCGCCGCCATGCAGTGCTGCTGGCATTGGTGTTGTTGTTGAGCACCCTCGTTGCGCCCAAGAGGGTACAAGGACAGCTGCCAAGCCCGTGTTGTGCATTGTTGGCGGAGGGCCTCGGAACAATCAACGTCACGCTCGGCAGCGTGATTGCCGCCGGTCTTGGTGCAATCAACGTCATTCTGACAAACACCAATAATTACTTACAGACAACGGTGTGGCCACCGAAAGCCATCGCGCAAGCTCTCGGGATGGCGGGCCAGATCCAGGGATTCTACGCGCAGATTCGCGCCATTCTGCAGATCCCGATCGCCACCGCGACGCTGCCCAATCCGAGGCAGCTTGAGAGCATTCTACTGTCGCGGAATCCTGGCCAGATCGGAAGCACGACCGGAGGCTACGCGAGCGTCTACAACGTAGTGCCCACGCCTCAAAACGCGTCTCCCGCTGTCCGCGACCTGATCGACATGACCGACGCGGTGGCACAGGACGCCATGGAACGTGCAATTGCCATCGATGCTATATCGGACCAGGAACTCTCCGCCGCCGACCAAATTAACGCGAACGTACAGAGCGCAGCTCCTGGCACGGCCCCAATCATTGAAGCTCAGGCTGACGCGTGGCTGGTCAGAGCAAACGCCTACACGCAGTCTGCCTTGGCAGATTTGATGAGAGTGAGGGCAATCGACCTCGCCAACAATGGCGCCAANNACGACAACGCTGCAACACAAATAGCTATGTTCTACTTTCAGCAGCTTTTCAATACCGCGATGAACGGAATCGACTCAGGCGGCGCGACCTCCGGTGCTGTTCAGGTTGCGCAGTACATTCTATTGGCTAGTCTGCTGTTCGGCATCTACGAGGCCTGGGCGCGTGGCGGAGACACACACTTCCTCGGAGCGACGGCGGTTCGCTTCTTTGCGGTGGGCCTCGTGATGCTCAACTACAGCACGGCTTTCCGGGATGTCAACGGCATGTTCAACAACGTGGCGAACTTCATCAACACCAGCACCGCAGGTGGGGGCGATGTCTTTGGTCAGTGGATGACAGATCTATCCAACTACTGGAACAACAATAACGGCATTCAGGCATTGTGGGGGCTGATCACCGGTGCGTTTTCCGGGGTGCTCGAATCACTCTTGCTGCTGGTCGGATACATCCTCTTCCCGATTACGTACGCGCTGTTCTCACTGTTTTATACACTCTACGGCTCGATCCTGTATGTGGTCGGCCCATTTGTGCTGGCGCTGTATCCCGCATTGGGTTTCGGCGTGATGGCAAGAAAATATCTGGTAAACCTGATGATCTTCAACGCCTGGGGGCTCTTGTACTCGATCTTCGGAGCGCTGATGGCCGCGATCAACATGAACTCGGTGAACACCGTGCTCAATAGCGGGAACTTTATCGGCGCTTTCAACGGCGTCACGGGATCGCTGCTCCTTGGTCTGGCCAGCATCCTATTGTCGCTCTGCATCGCGCTTATCCCCTATCTCGCCAAACGAGTTGTGGAGGGAGACGTTGGACAGACCATCGGCACGGTGGTGAGCGCGACCGTGTTTACAGCCAGAGGGGTCGGCTCGCTGTTCAGGGGAGGGGGTGGCGGAGGCGGTGGTGGCGGAGGAAGCGGTGGTGGCGCCGGAGGAAATAGTGGGGGCGGTGCAGGCGGCGGTGCGGCCGCCGCCGCGTGAAGAAGACGGAGGCACGCTGGAGGCGGAAATGAAGAATGGCAACGATGGGCAGGATGCGCCGGAGAAAGTTGGCTACACGCGCTATTACGAACACGATGGCATGTTGCGAGCGTATGCGAACCGCTCGATGGTGCTCGCGATGGTGTTTGGCGTTATCGCCTTAAGCTCCTTCGCGTTCGCCGTCTACGTGCGCCTGCAGCCGCCGACCGTGATCCGGGTGGACAGCGAGGGTGAAGCAGCGATTGTCGGCGGCACTCCAGCTCCCGGACGTACTCGCGGGCTGACGTTCACAGCGTCTGCTGCCGATGCCGCTCCCACAGACGTGGAGTCAAAGGCCGTAGTTCGTCGCTTTCTGGACCACTATTTGAACTACACACCGGCGACGGTTGATCGCCAGATGGCAGACGCGCTGAATATGATGACCGGAAACTTCAAGGCACTCGTCCTCAGCCGCCTGCGGGAGGATGACACGGTCAACAAGATCCAGGACGACCAAATCATTACAAATTTCACGGTCCGTACCATCAGCGCAGTCCAGGGTTCGCCACTGACTTTCACCGCGTTCGGGGTCAAGGAAATTCACCGGCTGAGGAACAAGCAAGAGACGACGGATCAGATTGTTGGCCGGTACAACGTGCGGCTGGCGCTGGACCGGCGAACGGAATACAACCCCAGTGGACTGTTGGTGGCGGATTATTGGGAGCAACAGATGGTCGGGGACAAGAACACCGGTCTTTCACAAGCGGACGAGCTATCGCGCGAGGCGACGCGGAAAAAAGACTAGTCCAAAGAGCGATGTTAGCGAGGGGGTACGACGCAATGCTTGATTCAGACGCAAACCAGAAGCGTGAGAACACGGACCCGTTGGGATTTGCCAGCTTTGGAGGTCTCGATCGACTGGACTGGCTGATGATCGTGGTGTCCGTTCTCCTCGGAACTGTTGCCAAGCAACACCATGTTCTGGATCTACCCGATTGGTTCCTGGAATGGGTATCTCCGTTCCTGCTGATGGTGTTCGGCTATAAAGCGCGCCGAAAGATTACCGAAGTTGTCCAAAGCCGTCGAGATCGGGGCAAAGGCAGTCCCGAAGAATAAAGAGAGGCAAGTATGCGTTCGTTGTTTCCTTCCACTTATGACCGGGCGGACGTGCTGATGAGCGCCGGCTGCAGCACATTTGTCAGCGCCACTTTAATCCTGGTGATTCCACGAGTCGGCATCATTCTGCTGGAAATCCTATTGGGGTTATTCTTCATCGGATGCGCCGTCGCCGCGCGGGCGCGGCTACGAATTCAAGCGCGCTCGCAGGCAAAAGAAGGCCCCGAGGGTTCAACCAATGCGAAAACGAAATGGTTCGACAGGTACGACGTTCTCATGATTCTCACCGTAATCGCAGTTTACAGCAGTGTGTCTGGGTTATTGCGACATGGAGGCTTGTCGGAAGGCACCGTAGGTATCTTGCCGCTCATCCTGTTTGCGGCGGGAATCCTGCTGAAGCCGCGCGCCGTCCAGTTCATCGAAAGGCGCCGGAAGGATCGGAAAGACGAAACCCAGGATGGGAGACCGCACAGGGATGCCGGCGAAAAACAGGAGATCGCAGGAAAGGAAACGGTTGAGCGATGCCAGTGAACGGACCAGAAACTATTTCAGATTTGAAGACTTCTCAACCCGTCGCGCCCGAAGGAAGGAGCGTGCGGGCAGCAAAGGACGCTAAACCGGCCGTCGCGCGAGGTGCGGCAACACGACGCCGGCGCGACCAGCAAGAGAGCTCCAAGACAAACGGAGAAGAGCGTTTCTTTTTGGCCAGCGCGAATCGCAACGGAGACGTGCCGACCTTGGGCCGCGAGTGCGCCACCGAGGGGGAAGCCATCATCGAAGCGTTTCGCGAGAAGGTGAACCTCTACAGAGTGACCGAGTTTCAAACCCGTGCCGATATCGGCAGGTCCGGGGAACCGATTTTAAGGAAGGAGACGTTGAAGAAGAATAATCCGGCTTCTTAAATAGAGGAGACTTCGGTCTCCTGGAAGCACCCAGACTTTCTGGGATTCTGCCGTTCCGTTAGGGGCAGCACAACTTCACTTGCAGTCAAAAAGGAGAAGCCGATGTCAGAGAAGAACCAGATTGTCGTGGTCTTGATCGTGGCGCTCTTTCTCGGAGCGTTCGTCGATCGGATCACGGCACTGAAGATAGTCGCTGGAGTCGTTCTGCTGTGGACACTGCAGAACCAGCCAGCGGTCTTCGAGCGTACCCGGAAGCTGTTCTCGTTCGTACAGAGACGGCCTTCGGTTCGGGAGTACCGCGGAGGCGTAACAACCGTTAGGGCCTCTTAGGGCAGTGATGAGCTTGGCGAAGTTGGTTCGTGTCGAGCGATCCATCCTCACCAGGTAGACAACTGAATCGCATCAGCAAGTGGTCGGGCTCTTCGGGGCCAGGCCGGGAACTTCAACGTTTTCGGCAGGGCAGAAGAGGGGCGCGGCTCCTTTCTCTGTTCTGTCATAACCAACCAGATCAGAAAAAAGGAGAACTTGAGATGCCTAACATGAACCACGCGACAGATATTCTGCGCGTGAAACAGATCGCAATCGATGAGGATGGCAACGTGACGAAGAGATTCCCCCGGATCGACGCGGAAGGGCAGTTGAAGAATACGCTGCTGTTCGCAATTCATCCGGAGATCTGCGTCCTCTCGATGCAAGTACCGGGCGGCCTTTTGGACGCATACGAGCAGGCCAGGATCAGCCAGGTCCTGATGCGCGTGCGCTACGAGGGCCGGGAGTATTGTCTCATCGGCGCCAGCGGTTCGGCCAAAGACGGAAAGTTTTATGCCGTCGATGCCCAACACGAGAAACTGATCGCCGAACGGTTCCAGAAGTGGCCGCAGGCTGCCATCACGTACTTCGGCATTCTGGTTTCCGACTGCAAGGTCGTTATCCAGGAGCCGGACGTCGACGTTTTGGTGGTCGAAGATCATGCGCTGGGAACCAACGACTGCCGCGGGTGGATCTCGGAGAGGCTGTTCGGAAAGCTCAACTTGCCCGATCATCGCTTCTATC
>PLDF01000398.1 GCA_003135055.1 Bryobacterales bacterium
GGGTGGTTTTTCGACCCTGTCAACCAACTCATTTCAGACTCATCAATTCGTCGTCCTTGGGGTCCGCTTCGATCATGACATCCTTGTACTCATCGAACAAACCGGCGTTGTGCATCTGCCACGCGATCGGCCCCGCTTTACCCGCCGCGGGGTCCTGAAAATCGAGCACCTCGACGGCCTTGCTCCCCAGCGGCTGGGCGACCGCCATGCGAGCCGCGCCCCGGGCGGCGTCCGCCACGATCTCGACGCGGCTCCACTCGTGGGCGTCGAAGCGGGTCTTCGTCACCGGGGTGAACTCCGGGCCCCCGCTGTTGTTCATTCCCGGCCGGTAGTCCCAGTGACCGCCGTTCGGGACCTGGAACTGAATGCCGCCCAGCGCATCGAGCGGCTTTTCGACGCCTTGCGGACGGCTGCAAAAGATCAGAACGCACGCCTGATGGTCGGGATCGCCGGAGACATGCCTCATAGTGAACATCAGCCGGTAGCGGCCGTAATCGTGCGCCGTGTAAATCACCCCGCGCCCGGTTCCCGTGCTCGCCATGGCGGAATCCTTCACCGTCCAGCCAGTGGCAGGGCTCGGCGCCAACAAGCCCGGATAGGCATCTTCGAGCAATAGCTTGTTCAAGTGCGCCAGTTGCTGACCGCGTGGATTCTGTTGGAGCAACTGCCCGGTCTCGGGCTGCAGAGCGACATCGCGGAAACGCGCCGCGTCATAGATCGACGGCCCTGAGATCGCTTGATTCAGGTCCTTCACCAGCGCGGAGAGCAGAGCCTTGGCATTGGCGTTCGATGCGGAATACGTGGCCAGATCGGCCTTCACCAAATCCTGCAAGCGGCCGCGCAGAAAGACGGACACCGCATCGGACCCATTCGTGAGCTTGCCCGCAAAGGCCGCGGGATCGGTAATGGCGCCGCTGGACAGCGACGTCGCGTTGTTCTCGATCTGAAGCCATCCATCGAGCGTTTTGCCGTCGAAGAGGGAGACCGCCGCCGGCGTCTCTCCGTCGGCGATCCCAACGCCAACGCCAACGGCAGCGACGGTAATCCCGGCCAGCTTGACCAATTGCCTTCGGCTGAAACGACCGTTTTCGTTCTGCATGCCGTCGTTCCTCCTAACTCTCTGCGGCCCACAAGTCTATCACTTTCAGTTGCGTCCTACTATCGCGTGGCCGTTCTTGTTCCAACGCCTGCTTCGGTAAATCGACGAGTGGCGATTCGGTGCCGTAAGTCGCGCCTGACGGCGCCTGACGGTCGCGGCTCAGTTNNCCCCAGATCGGTTAAGCGCCCGTGGCGATTTGGGAGTCCGATCAGGCTCTCACTCAGGGGGACTGGCGGGCCGCCCGTTTCAGCGTGGCTGGCTGTGTAAGCGCCAACGCCGTGACGGCCCAGCTGGTCCGGCCGGAGCATCACGGCCTGCTCCGGCAAGATCGAGTTTGGACAAGGCTTTTCAACGGTACAAACTCATTGGATCGCCGAGCGGATCTTTGTCACGCTCAGATCGGCGGCGAAATCCCACTCCCTCACCGTCGCGGCTCTGTCTCGACTGCNNTCCCGAATCCGTTTAAGCGCCCCCGATATGGCGGCGTGCCCTCTTATGGCATAATCTTGCGCATGATCCGTCGCTTCACCTTCGTTTGCGCCGCCGCCTTCTTGCTCGCCGGATTCGCCGCTGCCCAGGCGCCGCAGAGCGGACAGCGCGTGCGCCGTCTGCTGATCCATAACGCCACCGTGATCGACGGCAACGGCACGCCCGCCAGCGGACCCAAGGATATCGTCATCGAGAATAACCTCATCGCGCAGGTGACTCCGCTCGACCCGGTGGGGCTAGGACGCGGCGGGCGCGGGCAGGCGCAGGCGGNNCGGCAAGTACGTGCTGCCGGGCCTCATCAACAACCACGCGCATCTGCAAGAGGAGCGCGGCGGCAAGCCGCAACCCATCGAATACGAGCTGAATATCTGGCTCGCATGCGGCATCACGGCGATACGCGATGTCGGCAGCCCCACGCCGCGCGCGCTCCAGTTGCGCAAGATGTCGGCCGAGGGCCAAATCGCCGCGCCGCGAATCTTCGTCTATCCGATGTTCGGTCAGGTGCGCAATGCCGATGAAGCGCGTGCGCGCGTGCGCTCGCTCAAACAGATGGGCGCCGACGGCATCAAGATTCTCGGCATCGACCGCGACATCATGCAGGCCATGGAGGACGAAGCCCACAAGCTCGGCCTGCGCATCGCGCACCACGCGGGCGTGGAAGAGACCAACGCCTGGGACGATATCCGCTTCGGCACTACCTCCATCGAGCACTGGTACGGCATTCCCGACGCGGCCATCGAAGAGGGCGTGCAGCATTTCCCTTCCAGCTACAACTACAACAACGAAACCGACCGCTTCCGCTACGCCGGCCATCTATTTCGCGAAGCCGATCCCGAGAGGCTCACGAAAGTGCTGGCGGCGATGGTGAGCGCGCACGTCGCCTGGGATCCCACGATGGATATCTACGAGGCCAGCCGCGACCTGCAGCGCGCGCAAACGCAGCCCTGGTTCGCGGAGTATTTGCATCCCGCGCTGGAGGAATATTTCCGGCCGAACCCGTCGAACCACGGCTCCTACTTCATCGGCTGGACTTCCACCGACGAAGCCTTCTGGAAGGAGAATTACCGCTTGTGGATGGCCGCGCTGCGCGAGTTCGACCGGTTGGGCGGCCTGATCGGCATGGGCGACGACGCCGGGTTCATCTATCAGATGTACGGATTCGGCTTGATCCGCGGCATGGAGCTGCACCAGGAGGCGGGCTTCCATCCGATCAGGATTATTCAGCAGGCCACGGGGAATAACGCCAGGATTCTGGGGCAGGAAGAGAAGCTGGGCCGCGTGCGCGCGGGCTTTGCGGCGGATCTGATTGTGGTGAATGGCAACCCGCTGGAAAATCTGAAAGTGCTGTATCCGACCGGCGTCGATGAAATTCGCGACGGCAAAACCGTACGCACCGGCGGCGTGGAATGGACCATTAAGGACGGAATTCCATACCACGCACCGGAGCTGATGCAGAAGGTGAAGCAGATGGTGGCGGACGCACGAGCCCGCCACTGAACTAAAACTAAAGTGGGACAGACCATCGCCGTCCGTGGTCTGGCATTCCGGTAGAGACAGACGACATAAGTCGATCGTCTGTCCTACACGTTCTGGCGCAGCCACTCCTTGAAGGCATCGCGATAAAGAATGATGCCTTTGCGGGAGTAGCGCAGATATCCCTGTCGCCGGAACTGGTTCATATAGTGCGTCACAATCTCGCGCGAGGTACCCACGTATTGCGAAAGCAGCTCGTGAGTAAACGGCACCATGCGGATCGAGCCATCATCCTCGGCCGTCCCCAACCGCTCCGAAAACCGGATCAGGGAACGCGCCAGCCGGCGGGCAATGTTGTCCACCGAAAAGCTCTCGATGCGGTGCGTGAAGTCGATGGTGCGCTGCACCAGAATCTGCAGCAATGCCACCGCCAGGCGCGGCCGCCGCATGACGATATCTTCGATTTCGGAAGTGGTCCAGGTCATCAGCTTGCAATTCTCCAGTGCCGTGGCCTGTTCCGAACGGTGCGCAAGGCTCAGAAAGGCGGACTCCCCGAAGAATTCGTCGGCCTGATAAATGTCCACCACTACCTGATGGCCGTCGTCGGCAAGCCGCGACACTTTCACTTTGCCGTCGATCACCAGGTAGATGCTCGTAGAAGGCTGGTCCTGGTTGTAAATTAATTGTCCCTTGCGATACTCCGCGATGCTTGAGCAGGGCAGATGGGCAAGTGGATCTTCCAGGGGTT
>PLDF01000201.1 GCA_003135055.1 Bryobacterales bacterium
GAAGATTACCGCTCAGGTGAAGCTGCAGATTCCGGCCGGAAAGGCTACGCCCGCGCCGCCGGTCGGCACCGCGCTTGGTCCGCAGGGCGTCAATATCATGGATTTCTGCAAGGCGTTCAACGCCAAGACGTCCGGCAAAGACCAGGAAGGCCTGATCATCCCGGTGGTGATTACGATTTTCTCCGACCGGTCTTTCACGTTCATAACCAAGACGCCGCCGGTGCCCATTTTGATTAAGCGCGCGGTCAATCTGGCCAAGGGATCGGCCGAGCCGCACAAGATCAAAGTCGGCAAGATCACGCAAGCGCAAGTCGAGGAGATCGCCAAGATCAAGATGCCCGACCTGAACTGCTTCGATATCGAAGCCGCCATGAATTCGGTGCGCGGTACGGCGCGAAGCATGGGCGTGGACGTGGTTTAGTCTCGCGTACGGCGCGCCCGATTTTAGAATTGATTCCGGGGCGCTTTGAAAAGACGGAGTTGGTACTGCCGAATATGCGGATGTGGCGGAATTGGCAGACGCGCTAGATTCAGGTTCTAGTTCTCGCAAGGGAGTGGAGGTTCAAGTCCTCTCATCCGCACCAGTCACAAACATAGTAGTTGCGCTCAGTCGGCGCCTGCCGATTTGGGCGTCTTTTCCGAGCCGCTGTCACGGTTATTGTCACTATTCAGATCGGATTTCGCCTTCTTCTTGGTTGCACGGAACGCCGCCAGTCTGCCAGCCGCATCGGTCAAACCAGCGAGTCGGGTTGCGGATGCCGGATCTGGAGAACACCCGCGGGCAATCGGCGAAGAACTCGTCCCGTTCCGCCTCGGCCTTGCGCAGACGCACCCCGAAAGATGCGGTTTATGGCGTTCCGATGCGTTCCTTCCATGGGTCGCGACCCGCCCAAAGATAACAGATTGAAGACGCCAGCACGCAGCATCCGCCCGCGAAGAGAATGGCGCGGTGGGAAACGTGTGTTGAGAGCTGCGCCGTTATGAGCGGGGCGATCAGACGCGACAGGCCATTTACGAAATAAAGAGCGGCGGTGTATCGCGAGGTATCCGCGCCGGGCTTCGCGAATGGTTGAACGCCTGTATAGACCGCAATAACCATGCTGCCCACCGTAGCGGGTCCGCGCAACATTCTCGCCAATGCCAAAAGCGGCCAGTGCGAAGGCGAGAGAGCGAGCAGGACCGGATCGAGCCCCCATAGCAGCGCCACCAACGCGTAAGCGCGAAATACGGTGGTGCGGTCGAACCACGCTGTCAGACGTCCGCCTGTGAGAAAACCGGTAATGGCCGGAATCACGTGCATCATAAGAGTCGCCGCGACGTACCCATAGCCGAGATCCCGTCCGAAGAAAGGCGCGACGACGCCCATAAATAGCAGGTTTCCGAAAGTGTAGACGAAAAAAGCGCCTAGAAAACGGCGGAATGCGGGGTCGCCGAGCGGCGCGAGACTGGCGCGCAACCAGTTGAGGCGATTTAAGCTTGACTCCGGCATGGCTTCGGAAAGACTGCCATCGCCGCGTGCCGGCAGCTTCGCGAGGCATATGAGGCCAACGCATGTGGCGATTCCGGCCAGCGTCAGCTGCAACGCGATCATGCCGCGAATGTGCGGTCCGCTCGCAGTCAGAAGGGACGCGAAAAGAAGTACCGATGCAGGAAAAACGATGGAAGCATACTGCCGCAAAGTGCCGGCGACGTGCGACTGGCAATAGCCCGGGTAGACGATGCGGAGCACCGAAGGGATGGCGGGGCGCAAAGCGAAATCGAAGATGGAAACCACACCGGCGGCGATCAGAAACCAGAGCGGCGTTCGCGTCCACGCCATCATGAACATGAACAGAGCTCCCGCAAATCCCGGAACCAGCATGAACGGCAGCTTCCTCTTGCGAGCCATTACCGCGCCCGTGATGACGGAGCCGAAGAGCCCGGCGGAAGTCATGGCGATGGGAATCTGCAGTTGCGCGTCCGACGCCTGGAGCGCTTTGACGGCCATGAGCGGAACGTTGGCGATTATTCCCGCGGAAACGGAATCGAGCAGCACGTAAGCCATGTGAAAGCGAAAGGCCTTGCGCGAAATATCGGGGAGTTCGGGTGGGCGGAAGGCCGCCGCGATTCGCGCACCCCACGGCGTTGGCGCTGCTGGTATGGCGGTGGTTGCCATGGTTGCGTCTTTGAGCGGTCAGAAGTAAAGCTTCACCCCGAGCGCGACCCTTCGCGCGGGAGCGGCGGCGGTTGGCGTGCCGAGGGACTGGTTCACCTGATTCCCGTTGGCGTCGAAACTCGCGGCGCTATTGACGGTGGTGAATTGGGTGTGGTTGAAGGAATTGTAAGTTTCGATGCGGAATTGCAGGCGCCGGACGTCCGAGCCGGGGAGCCGCACATTGCGGAACAGAGAGATGTCGGCATTGTCCACACCCGGGCCGGTGAAGGGATATTTTGAAGCGTCCCCGATTCCGAATTCGGCGCGCGTCGGCGCATGAATGCATGAAACATTGAAAGCTAATCCGCCCGTGTTTTGTGTCGGGTCGCAAGAAAGGTCGACACGGCTGTCGATACCGACGCCGTTCGCTCCGGTTATATCGGTCGCCGTGACAAAAGTGTAGGTGATGGCGGTGGGAGCGCCAGTGCTGAAGGCCAGAATGCTCGAGATCTCCCATCCGTTGAGAACCATCCGGGCCGCGCGTAAATCTGTGCGCGGGCTGATGTCCGGGAATCTGTAGACGAAGTTCAGCGTGAGCTTCTGGCGGCGGTCGAAGACTGCGGGTCCGTAGTTGCGCGAATCGTAATTGAGGACCGGATTCACTGCCGAGGTGGGAGTGTCGGCAACATCCAATACCTTAGACCACGTGTAACTTGCCGAGAACGTCAGCCCAGCCGAGAATCGCCGCTTCACTTCGGCCTGCAGCGCGTTGTAGTTCGAGTTGCTGGCAAACTCCATGTACTGAATGTCGCCGTAGCCGGCGTAAGGACGGAGAAAATTCGCGGGGAGGGGTTTACCGGGAGATGTGGGATCAGCGCTCGATGCCAGGGAGTCGGTTCCGTAATTGGTAGCGTTAAGATCCCGAATCTGCAGTTGATGACGATTCACATCGCCGACGTAACCCACTGAGAGGACCGTGTTCATGGACAATTTTTGCTGGATTCCGAAGCTCCAGTTATAAACGGCGGGCGGGCGCCAGTCGGTCTGGATTCCATAAACGCTGTTGGGGCTCGATATCAGGGGAGAGCTCGCCAGGTTGGACAGGGTTGTGTAATAAGCGATCGGAGTTACCACGAGCGGCGGCGACTGCACAAACTGAAGCACCTGATTATCGGGAAATCGGTCGTAGAAGATGCCTGCGCCGGCGCGGATGGCAGTCGTACCCCGGCCGAAGACGTCCCATGCGAAACCGAGGCGTGGCGCGGCCTGGATGGGAGGCGTCTGCATGATGCTTTGTTTGGAGACCGCCATGCCTTGGAATGGAATGCCCTGCAGCGTTGAGAACGAGCCGATGTAGACGGCGGGAAAGAGTTGACCGCTGACAGGGTCGCGGGCGACGCGCGCTCCGGTTGCCGGATTGATAGATGGCTGAAGGAGCGGCGGTTGCTCGGATGCATTGTAAAGAGAGGGATCGAACATAGCCAGTTCCGATCCGGCGCTGATGGTCGGTTTAAGCAAGTAGAACCGGACGCCGCCTTCGAGTGTAAAGTTATGCGCAATCCGCCAGGAATCCTGCGCGTACCACTCGACGTTCAGATCGCGGGCATGTCCCACAGGGTGCTGACTGGAGTCGGAATAGTTGTCCACGACTCCGAGAAGCGCATTTGAGAAAGCGTAGCCGGTGTCGAGAGGACTGGTGGCGTCGCGATCGAACGCGACCTGGCCGTTAAACGCGGATGCCAGCTGTTTGTTGTTGGACGACCTCTCGACAAAAGCGCCGAACTTGAAATTATGGGCGCCGGTTACCAGAGTGAAGTTATCGGCGTAATCCCAGACGTTGTCGGGGCCGAAGTAAGGGTAGCGTTGGTCGATGTTGAGCTGAGGGGCATCGGAGACGCTCGCGAAGGTCGCGTTGGGAATAAGTCCGAGCGGATTAGATTGCGGAAACCATTGCGGTATGTGAATTCCAAGAGCCGTCAGAGAGTTGGCCGCGAGGGCCGCCGGCGTGGGTTGCTGTACCGTTTGCGTGCCGCGATTGACGCCGAAGGTTGCGGCGTTGATAAGGGACGGCGAGAAGGTATGTATCCACGTACTGACGAAGCCAACGCTGTGGAATTCGATGTCTACCGGCAATTGCGGCCACGACGGCGAAGCCAGAGTGAAGCCGAAGCCGCCCTTCTTGGCTTCTAAGTCGTGGATGCCGCGCGCGAAGAACTGATCTTTGCTGGAAGCGTTCCAGTCGATGCGAAGGATCTGATCCTGGCGGGGCTGCTGGATGCCGCTCTCGACCGCGTAGTTGTAAGTGTGGGTGGGGTCGACCGCGTTCGGCAGCGGGAAAACGTTGAGAAGGCCCTGTCCATTGGGGTCGATGCGGTTAATGGGGACGATATTGCCCGGGAACGGGGAGCCGGTAAGGGGGTCTTTTACGACAATCGGCTGACCGTTCTGCGCGAGGCTTTGAGAGAAATTACCCTGGCGTTCGAGAGCGCTGGGAAAGGTCTCAAATGTCAGAGGCGTTGGGTATATGCGCTTGAGAAACTCCTGGGACCAAAAGAAGAACAATTTGTCGCGGCCTTTGTTAAACGGGACGCCGGGCAGCAGAACCGGTCCGCCGAGAAAGTATCCCGGGTAGTTGTACCGGTAGAGAGGCCGGGGAAGACCCTGGCGGTTGTTGAAGAATTCGTTCGCGTTCAAATCTTCATTGCGGAAGAAGTAGTAGGCCCCGCCGTGGAACTCCCGCGAGCCGCTCTTGATGATGGTGTTGATAGTGCCGCCCGCGGCGCGTCCATATTCGGCCTGATAGTTGGTGAGCAGCACCTTCACTTCGGCAATGGCATCAATGCCCGGCTCAAGGTAGGGACCCGTGCCGCCGCCGGTGTCCATGGCGAAAATTCCATCGATAGTGAAGCCCAATGAGCCTTGGCGATTGCCGTTGAAGTAGAGTCCTTGAAGACTGCTGGAGCCGGGGGCTTCGCGGGTGGTGTTGGCGGTGTCCAGCGTGCCAGGCAGAAGTTGCAGCATGCCCATGAAGTCGCGGCCTTTGAGAGACAGCTCGCGCAGTTGTTGAGAATCGACAAGGCCCGAGCGCTCCGAGCTTTCGGTCTGAAGCGCCTGTGATGAGCCGGTCACGAGTATGGTTTCGCTCGCGGTCCCAATCTCAAGCGGGAAGGGCGGGATGGCGAGCCGTTCTCCGGCTGAAAGGCTGATGCCCTCGCGCCGGATCTCCCGAAAGCCGCTCTTGACGATCGAAAGAGAGAACGTTCCAGGCAGAACCTCGGTAAAGAGGAAACCGCCTTCATCGTTAGTGACCAGTTGGCGGGTTTGTCCGGTCAGCGTATTGGCAAGCGTGATACTTGCTGCGCTTACATAATTGCCACTCGGATCGACGATCGTGCCGGAGATCTGGCCGGTGAGTCCCTGGGCCGGCGCAGCGTCCACGCCGAGAATGATCGCGAGAAGGAAAAGAATACCGTTTCGTATACGATGTGACATGAACGCTGCCTTCCCGGCGCCGCAAAGTGTTTTCAGAGCTTACCAGAAATCCGAGCGAATTGAAATAATTATTCTGCACAATCATTCTGCCAGGCCGCCCGGTGAGCCTATTGGTAGACAAGTCGCATACCTCGCTCGATTGTGGCGCCCTCCTGAGTTTTGCGCGATTGCGTGACAGCCGTTGTAAAGCAGGATGCCATCCTGCGCGGCGGCGCGGGTGAATTGCTGGACGGGCTGTGCAGCCCACGGGGCGGGGCCGGATTGCCGGATGCGGCGAATTGCGCGGGCTGATACTCTTGTTACGCGGCGAAATGGATGCAATAGCCAGTTTCCGGCATCTTATTCTGACCCGGTTCAATGTCAGGATTCCCGAATACCCAGACGCAGGCGGTCCCAACTGGCTCCAGCATCGCTTTGACATCTTCGAGCGTTTCTGTCTGCCCTGCGTCCGCGGCCAGTCGAACCTGAATTTCGACTGGCTTCTATTTTGCAGCCCCGATATGCCGGGCATTCTCAGGGAACGGCTACTGAAGTATTCGGAGTGGCCCAATATTCGCCCGGTCTGTATCGAGGGTGATTTCACCCAGGCCGCGGTGAAATCGGCGGTTAGGGAATATACCCTAGGCGTTACGCACCTGATCACCACCCGGCTCGATAATGACGACGGCATTTGTCGTAGTTTCGTGGAGACTATTCAGAATCGCTTTTCGGGACAGGATTTCGAGTTCCTGAACTTCACCAACGGTTACATCTGGGTGAACGGCGTTGTCTATGCCGGACAACACAGCACCAACCCGTTCATCAGCCTCATCGAGAGAGCCGAAAACCCCTCGACTGTTTATTCCGGGAACCACATGCGGCTGCGCGAACTGGGACCGATCCGGCAAATCGAAAGGCCGGCTGGATGGCTACAGGTAGTGCATACCCGCAACCTTGCGAATGAAGCGTGGGGACGGCCCGCCGCTATTCAGGATCTTTACGATCATTTTGCGATAGTTCCCGAAAGCCTGACTGGTGTAGTAACCAAAAAAGTGTTGTGATAGCCGAAAAAGTAGGATATGCTCGACCGCAAGGGTGATTGAATCCAGTTTTCCCCAAAGGAATTCGGGATGTTTTTCACCGCTGGCGGAGTTTATGGCGACTTCTTATCGTTTTTCGGCATTGATCTTTTTAGCCTTCCTTCCTATTTCGGTCTCCGAAGCGCAGCTTGGCTCGGAGCGAACCGTCAAGGCGCAAGTCGCCGCCTTCGATCAGGTGATCGTTTACAACCGCCTCGGCGCTATGCAAGTCAGCGGCATGATGTTCGCACTACTCAGGGACATTGTTCCATCAGCCTCGAGCGGACAGCCGCAGAACATCAGTTGCGCGGAACAGGTATGCGTTCCAGGGAAGGTGCAGTTGCGCCCCAGCAAGCGCCCCAGGCCGATCGTTCTGCGAATGAACGTGAACGACACTCTGGAGGTCCAATTCACGAACCTGTTGTTACCCACTAAGCCGGCCACTAACAGCGACACCGCCACCACCACGCGCAACGCCAGTTTTCATGTGACCGGCCTGCAACTGGTCAAGACGATATTGAGCGACGGGTCATACGTTGGCGCCAATGACAGCAGCATCGCACCGAGTCCCGACATACCAAGTCCGGGCAAAGCGACGTATTTCTACCGGGCTGACAAACCCGGCGCTTATCTTGTGACAAGCGCTGCCGGGATGCTCGGCGGAACGGGCGCCGGCCAAACCTCAGCCGGTCTGTTCGGAGCCGTCAACGTGGAACCTGCGGGCGCAATCTGGTACCGTAGCCAGGTTACCGAGGCAGAGTTGAAGGCTGTGACCACCGGCAAGACGGCGATAGGCCAGCCAATCGTCAAGGACTACGAAAAGGTCTATCCGTCTGGCGCGGTGTGGCCGGGAAAGGGAAATGTCAAGATTGCCCCGAATACGCCGATTCTCGCAATCCTCAACAGTGACAAGGAGATTGTTCACTCCGATCTCACGGCGATCGTCGCGGGATCGAAAGAAGGCAAGTTTGCCGACCATGGCGAGCCGGTATTCAGGGCGAATCCCGCTTCTCCGGATCGCAACTGGCCGTGGCGTGAGTTCACCATAATCTACCATTCCGATTTCAACGCAACCCAGGCGTTCCAGGAAATGATTGGTTGTCAAAGCTGCACGAACGCGCAGAACACGCTCGCAATCGCGAACCAGGCGGGTGTAGACGATTTCGCGATCAATTACGGCATTGGCGGCATCGGAGCGGAGATCCTCGCGAACCGGTTCGGAGTCGGTCCGGAGGGGAAATGCAGCGAGTGCAAATTCGAAGAGTTCTTCCTCAGTTCCTGGTCGGTGGGCGATCCGGCCATGGTGGTCGATGTCCCAGCCAATCAGGGAACATCGAGGGACAGCCAGGTAGGGAAGGGCACGATGATCTTCGATCCGCCGGTTGTTGGCACTCCCGATCCGGGCAAGAATCCTTTCCGGTATTCGGCCAATTTTAAGGCGCAAAAGGCTTTCTTCGCCGACGACCCGTCGAACGTTTATCACAGCTACCTGAACGACCACGTCAAGTTCCAGATTCTCTCCGCCGATTCGGATCTGCACCATATTCACCACCAGCATGCCCACCAGTGGCTGCATACTCCCGACAGCGATGAGAGCACGTATCTCGATAGCCAGGCTATCGGACCCGGATCGTCTTTCACTTTGGAAATGACTTACGGTGGCAGCGGCAACCGGAACCTGACAGCGGGAGATTCGATTTTCCATTGCCATTTCTACCCTCATTTCGCGCAGGGTATGTGGGCTCTCTGGCGCGTTCACGATGTATTTGAAGCAGGCACTGAGATGCAGGCTGATGGCGTTACGCCAACGCCGGACGCGCGGGCGCTTCCGGACGGCGAAATCAATACTGGTACGCCGATTCCGGCCATTGTTCCGATCCCATCGATGCCCATGCCGATGATGCCCTCGCCGCTGCACATCAGCGACGGACAGGTGGTTTACGGAACCAACGATACCGATGGCAGCAAGGTGACGCAAAACCCGGGCTTTCCATTCTTCATTCCCGGAGTTCCCGGACAACGCGCTCCCGCCCCGCCCATGGATTTCGCGATTACGAATGGCGCTCCCATGGATGGCGGCCTGGAGCGCCACCAGACTTTCACCGGGACGGTCACGCAGTATCAGACCCCATACAACTTCACCAAAGATACCCATACGCTGATTGCCCACGCGCTTGACGAGCAGGGAAACAATGTCGAGAAGGTCGCGATGGCGTATATGAAGCAGGGGTCCCATCCCTCCTTCGATTCCGATAACCACTCGGGTATTTACAAGACCAACGGGCTGGGCCCGCAGCAAGGCGCGCCGTTTGCGGACCCATGCCCGAAAGTTAATCCCGTGCCCGGTGAGCCCGAATCGAACATCGTATATAAAGCCGCCGACATCCAGGTCGATGCAATCCTGAATAAGAAAGGCTGGCACAATCCGCAGCAGCGCATGCTGGCTTTGTGGGGAGATGTCGGGCCGACCCTGTTCGGCGATGCATCCGGCGCGAAGAAAGCGCCTGAGCCGTTCTTCTTCCGCGCCAATAGTAACTCCTGCATCGAGTACTGGCAAACCAACCTCGTACCGAACTACTACGAGCTGGACAATTTCCAGGTGCGGACGCCGACGGATATCCTGGGGCAGCATATCCATCTTGTGAAATTCGATGTGCTGGCGTCGGACGGAGCGACTAACGGATTCAACTACGAGGACGGCACCATGAGCCCGCAGGAGGTTCAGGAGCGTATTGCGGCGATTAACGCTAACGGGGGATTGGAGGTTCCAGGGGGGCCGCCCCGCATTCTGACGATTAAGGCGCCGGTCTATTTCTGCGACCAGCAAAACGGACCGCTGGCGGGGAAACCTCAGGCGACGTTCGACCAATACTGCAAGGTGGATGCGAGCGATCTTTCGAAGAGTGGTCTCTGGGTGGGCGGCCAGACCACAATCCAGCGTTGGTGGGCCGATCCCCTTTTGAACAATTTCAAAACCGACCGTACGCTGCGCACGGTTTTCACGCACGATCACTTCGGCCCGTCCACGCATCAGCAGGCGGGTTTGTACGCCGGGCTTCTGGTCGAGCCAAATGGCTCTACATGGACCATGCCCGATCCGAACGACCCGAGTAAGACCCTCGCCATGGGCGACCGGGTGATCTCGCCGAATATGAACGACGGCGGGCCCACCAGTTGGCAGGCGAATATTCTCGCGGGCGCGAGCGGGGCCGACAGCTTCCGGGAATTCGCCCTGGAATTCGCGGATCTGCAACTGGCCTATATGCCCACGAGTAAGGCTAAGGGAGGAGGTTCGCCGGGCGGATGCGAAGTGCCGGACAATTCGACGTGCAACTTGTCCAAGTTCGGGTGGTACGAAAATTCCAGCGCTCCGTCCAATGGGAAGGTCATCAATCCGCCGTTGCTTTCAGGTGGAACTATCACCACCCCTCAATTTGTTTCCGAGAGTTTCGACCTTGGGACATATTCCATCAACTATCGCAACGAACCGCTGCCGTTCCGGGCGTGGAATCCCGCGACGAAAGCGCCGGCATCCGGGAACGCGGGCGATTTATCCCATCTCTATGCATCCATCCCAAGGGAGGATGGCGCACTGAATTGCCAGCCGGATCAGACCTTCGCGCTGGGATATGCCGGTGGCGTCAACTGCGTGAAGAAGGGCAACGATCCGAGAATGTATCCGAAGCTTCTCGAAACCGGGCAGGACCTCACCGATCCTTATACGCCGCTACTGCGAGCCTATCAAAACGATAAGGTTCAGGTTCGGCTGCTGGTGGGCTCACACCTGGCGACGCACGATTTCAGCATTCAGGGAATGAAGTGGCTGGCGGAGCCTTCCTACGCCGATTCCGGTTACCGGAACAATCAGGTGATGGGGATCTCGGAGCATTTCGAGCTGCTTTTCAGAGTCCCGCCATCAAAAACCGACGCGGATTATATGTATCAAGCGGACGGCAGTTACCTGGGCCAGCAACACGGAATCTGGGGATTGCTGCGCGCCTACGACGGGAAAAACAAACAGCCCGGTTTAGATTATCTGCCTAACAATCCTACAGGAACCGGCCCGGCGCTTCCAGCCGGTTATTGTCCCGCGGGGTCGAACGGCGTTTCTTTCGAAGTGCATGCCCTGACGGCCGACCAGTTAAGCGGCAAGACCTTGACTTACAATGCCCGATTCGGTCTCTCTAACCCAAATGCGCTGGTGTACGTTGAGAGCAGCCGGCTTGCCGATACCAAAGCCGGCAAGATACCTATCGAACCTTTGGTATTGAGAGTTGGGGCTGGAGACTGCGTCCACGTCAAGATAGTGAACGATTTTACTCAGGGATCATCCGCTCAGTTTCCGCCTGCGCAGCCCACGTTCGGCGTCCTCGGACCGCCCAACCAGGTCTGGGGATCGATTCCGATTTTCAATTACAATATCCGGCTGACGGCATCGAGGCAAGTGGGTCTCCACCCGCAGCTCCTGTCGTATGACGTGACCGACAGCAATGGCTTCAACATTGGCAAGAATCCCGATCAGACTGCCTGTAATCCCGCTACCGCGCAATGCGCCAAGACCGCGGAATACACGTGGTACGCAGGCGATCTCTTCGATCCGATTACCGGCGATTTCAAGCCCCATCCGGTAGAGTTCGGCGCGACCAACCTGCTTGCGTCCGATTCCATGTATCAGGGAGCGAACGGGTTAATAGGAGCGCTCATCGTAGAGCCGGCGGGCTTTAAGTTCCAGCCCGATATGACGTCACAGGTTTCTGGCCTGGTGAACTATCCGTCTGGTAAGTTCCGTGAGGGCGTTGTCATCACGCAGGATTATACATTCCAACGCTATAACATAGCCGGCAGTACGCCCGGCGCCACGACCACCGCGCCGTTCCCCGGTCTCACCGCCGTCAACTATGGCTCCGAGCCCTGGGACTTGCGTTTTGGGGAAGGCGCCAATGGGTTGGGCAGAAGAGGCTTGAACAATGTTGACCAGACCTGTGGTCTCTCAAACCGCCTTGTGACCTTCATTCAGCCGGCGGCGGGCGGGCAGCAGCAGGCAACTCCCGCGAGCGGCGTTGGCGAACTGCAGACTCCCATCTTCACGGCTAATGCCGGGGATCCAATGCGCCTTCGCGTCCTCGACTCCGGCGGTCTGAATGAACTCGTTTTCGAATTACACGGGCACACATGGCCCGAGTTGCCTTATATTAAGGGATCCACTGAGATTGGCAATAACCCGCTGGCGCAGCCGCAAGGCGCGCGGATGGGGCATGGCTCCAACAACCACTTCGATATCCTGCTCGATAGCGCGGGAGGCAAGGACGCTATTGCGGGCGACTATCTATACCGGTCCCGTCCCGCGCTTGGTTTCCGGTATGGCCTGTGGGGCGCATTCCGGGTTGCCGAGAAAGGCAAGGACGCGGTCTCGATCACGGCGAATGTGACCAATACGCAGAAGACTCTGATCGGGTTCAATACCGTGAATCCTGAAACCGGTAAACTCGCCCTCAGCGTGGAGGTCTATGCGAATGGAACGGCCACCGGTTCCTCGTGCAGCGGACCGACCCCGCCGGTTTCGGTCAATGTGACTCAAACTTTAGTCTCGCTAGCTAAACCTCCAGGCTCGTGGAAGCTCCTGCTTCCTGTTGGTACTAACACCGTGTGCGTTAAATCCGCATCGGGTGGAGTTGCCAGTCTGGTCTTTCCGGGCGCTCCCAGCGATTTGAATGCTTCGTTCAAGAATGCGTGCACCTTGGCGCCCGGGCAGATTAGACTGCCGGCGCTGACGCCTGCCGAGACCCAGCGAAGGATTACGGAGACTCGAAACCATCGCCAGGAATTGAACAAATCCTTCGAAATGACGAGGATCGTGTCTAAGCAGGACGCCGATTTTAAGCGAGCTGACGCCGTCGCTTCGGACGCTCAGGAAAAGCAACTTACCCAGAGTATTCCGAAGAAGCAGTAAGCATCGCCGAAATCGCCAATGAGTCTGCCCCTGGTCTCGGTGGTCATTCCATCCTGGAACCGCGCAGGTCTGCTGGGTGACGCCATCGAGAGCGCCCTTGCCCAGCAGTACGCGCGGTTGCAGGTGATCGTAATCGACGACGGGTCCACGGATGAAACCCGATCCCTGATGGCTCGTTACCCGGACGTCGATTACATTTATCAGGACCACCAGGGTTCGGCCTCCGCGCGAAATACGGGCATCGATCATGCCCGTGGCGAGTACCTGGCTTTCCTCGATTCCGACGATCTGTGGCTTCCCGGCAAGCTTCAAACCGAACTGGAAATGTTCCGGGCTTACCCGGCGGCGCGCGCCGTCATTTCGGACAGCGAACACTGGCTGCAGGAAACCAGAGTGCGCACTTCGCGCTTTGAGGCGACCGGCCTTGGGTCGGCCACGGAGCCTTGGCTCCTTCCCCGCGACACTACCTTATGGGTGGACGTCAGCCTGTTCAGCACATGCTGCCTGATACTCGAACGCGGTGTGCTGGAAACCGTCGGACGGCCTGTTTTCGAACCTGCGCTCGGGGCGAATGAGGATTGGGATTTTGAAATCCGAATGTACCAGGCATGCGAGGTGCTGGTCTACCCCCGCGTGCTGGGCAAAGTCCGGCGCTATCCGGATAATACCAGGGGCGGCCGGGCGCTTCCGGGGACCAAACCGACGGTTGAACAACTGATCGGCGCGGCCACCCGCCATAGAAATATCATGCGGCGGGCTCAATGTCTGCCGGGTCTAACACAGTATCAGATGCAGAGACTTCAGTCGAAGATCGTCAGCCTGGACCAGCGAATCGCCGAGCTCGATTGCGTGCCGGTGCCCGGCGCCCCATAAACTCGTAGCTGAAAAAATCAAAAAGTAGTAAGATCGCAGATTAGCTCGTATGGTCTGCCCCCAACCCATTATGATGGGCGCGTCTCAGCCCGATTGGCGCACCCGTAAGGTTGCGATCGTAATCCCTTTCCGGAATCAGGTTTCCTATCTGATTAGAACCCTCGAATCGGTGGCTGCGACGCAAACCGGCGCCTTCGACGTCCACGTAATTCTGATCGACAATGCATCGGACGAAGCGCTGGATACAGGGCTCGTGGAAGCCATGGGTCTGCGCTACACGCTGATTCGCAACCGCCGCAACCGCGCGGTGTCTCAGCCCTGGAACCTGGGGCTCCGCCTCGGGTTTTACGAACATGCGGCCGAGGCCGTGTGCCTGCTGAATTCCGACGTTGTGCTGGGTGAAGGCTGGGTTGAACATTGTGTCAGCGCGCTCGACCGCGGAGCTTACTGCTCATTTCCGTTCTGTTACACCGAAGGCGGCGAAGTGACGCCCGACTTTTACGAACGCGCCCGGCAGGCGTCGCAAGGGCGGTTCCATCAGGCTTATTTCAACGTCCTTTTGCGAAGACAGCATGCGCCCGGAGAAGACTATTACGCCGACCCGCATTTCGACCTGACATGCGACCCTGTCGATATGCACGAATCGGATGGATTCAACGGTTACTGCTTCTGGCTGTCCCGGCAGTGCATTGAGGACCTCGGGTATATAGACCAGAACATGGCGATTTGTTATTCCGACACCGATTACCGTAACCGGCTGCTCACTTCCGGCCACGCTCCCATTTGCGTACACTCCTGCCTGTCGCATCATTTTCTCAGCCGGACTCTGCGCTCGTTTATGAAGACTTACCGCGGCAAGCGCCGCCTGGCGCGCGACAAGGAGCATTTCCAGAGGAAGTGGCCTTCGGACTACGATCGGGCCTGGAGAATCCATTGCATAGGCGAATTGGCGCGTGACCGGCATGCCACAGCGTAACTCTCCGCGCATCTATTACTACACTCCCGATCACGACGTACCCAGTTGGGGCATCGGCATGCTGCACAACCATGTCCGGTTGTTGCGGCGCAATGGAATCAATGCGTGCGTATTGCACGATCGTCACCCCTTCCGGATTTCGTGGTTCAAATCGCAGGTCCCCCGCATCTATCTGGACACGAAAGAATTCAAGCCGGAACGGCAAGACATTCTGGTGGTCCCGGAGGTAGTGGCATCGAGGAAACAACTGCGGCGCTTTCAATGCCGGCGGGTGGTATTTGTGCAAGGCAGCTCGCTGATCACGCTCGGCCTCGCGCCCGATCGCACTTACCAATCGCTTGGGTACGAATCGGCGATCGCGGTGATGCCGCATGTGAAGGCCATTCTCGACCGGCATTTTTTCATCGCCACGGCATGCGTGCCGCCCTGCATCGCACCTTATTTCTATATGGATCGGGAGCGCCTCGAAAGGAACCCCCGAAAGCGCCGGATCGTGCTGTTTCCCAAACGCGGGTCGGACGATTACCACACCCTCGAAAGGGTTCTCAGAGACCGATTGGAGCCGCGGGGTTGGGATCTGATCGAGATCGTCGACAGAAGCCACCGGCAGGTCGCGCGGCTCTTCCGCGAGGCGGCCTTTCATGTCAACGTCAATTCGCAGGAGTCGCTGAATGCCACTGTCGCCGAAGCCATGGCGGCTGGGTGCATCCCGATCTGCTACGACGCTTACGGCGGGCTCGACTACCTGATCGCGGGAGTGAACGCATATGTGGTGCCCAATCGCCATGTCTTCCCGCTGATCGACAAAGTTCTCGACCTGACCGGCCGGTATGACGCGATGCGGGACGAGCTGGCCGAAGTCCGCCGCAACGGAATCGAAACGGCGCTCGCGTACACTGAGAAGGTCACGGAAAAGGCGCTTCTCGATTGCTACCGGCAGCTCCTCGGTTAGTTAGCGTTATACGGCCCGCAACGAAAAGTTTGTTCTCGTTGTGTTCGCAAGTCCATTCAATCGCCCGCCGCGCCTTCTGGTCTGTGACTCGCTCCCCTCCACGAGCAGGGTTAGCTCAGGATTTTCCCTAAGTTAACCCGGGTAGAGATCGCTGACGCGCCAAAGTCACGGACCTGTTCAATCCGGCGCCGCCGTTGGCAAGGCTGACTTCTGACTTCTGTCTCCCAACTCCTGACTCCTGTCTCCCATATCCCGCAGGGATATCAGGGCGAAGCCCTGGTTAGCGGGCCGCCAATACCGCTTCATACTCGCGAACATATCCTTGCGCCATTACGCGGTGGTGGAACGTCTTCATTGCCCATTGGCGGCAATCGAGCGGGGCAATATCGGCGACGCGACGCGCCGCGTAGAGGTATTCTTCGTCGCTCGAACATACGAATCCGACTTTAGCATTCACCACCTCCGGGCATGCTCCCCGCGAGCTGCAGATTACCGGAGTGCCCGACATCAGAGCCTCCGCCATCACCATCCCGAAGCCTTCGTTCCACTGTGTGGGAAACAGGAAGGCGTTCGCATAAGCGAAGAGCTTCGCCTTCTCCGTCCCCCAGACTTCACCCACATAGCGAACCCGATTCTCGCGGCAGAAATCGACGAAGCGTTCCACTACGCCGGGCGTCTGGCTTGAACCCGCGAGAATCAGTGGCAATCGGGCTTCCCGCGCGATCTCCACGGACTTTTCGAGGCCTTTCTGCATGGCCCGTTCGAGGCCGCATACGAACAGCATGTAATTCCGTTTGCGGCTGCTGAACATCAATTCGGAGGGGTCGACGCCATTCAGTACATAACGTTCCCTTCCGTAGGTGTGCGCCAGGTTTTGAGACACGTAGACGCAGTGCTCCGTGTTGATGCTTCGGTCCATATCGTAAATCGCGACATCCGTATGGCAGGTGCGCAGATACGGAACGGGCAAGGGACCCAGCCGCTCCAGGACGTGATAATCGCGGACATGAACGATATCCACGTCCCACCGCGGGGCCGGAACATAAGTCACTCCCGGCGGAAGCGGCAGAGACGGCTGCTGCTCAATATAGTAGAAGACCGAATGTCCCAGTTCGGCTAGGCCTTTGGCCAGAAAATCGAGCACGCGGCAGCCGGCGGGCCCGCCTACGCTTGCGGGATAACGATGGTCGGATACGATGAGCACTCTCATATGGCTTAGCCGGCTCCCGATACGACAACCGAACCCCGCGCAACCGCTCCGGCTGCATTGGCGAACCTTTCTTTATAGGCGGCTTTGGCAAACCCGAGGTCGATTCCGGAGATTCCATTTGCGGCGGCGTTGCGCGTAATTTCCATCAGTAGCATAAGACCCGGCGAATAGCGGGCGAACTCGATCCGGTAGCAGGGAAACCAATAGTGAAGCACCGTGGATGAGCATATGCCGAAGTGGGCGGACATAAGCTGGTCGCCCGCGCGCAACTCGGAAAGCACGCCGTCGCAGCCGGAACCGCGGCCCCGGTGCAGGCGCTCGATGACGTTGGCGATCCATTGCGTCTCAAAAACGTCGGGAATGCGGGTGCGGCGGTATTGAGCGGACTTGCACTCAAGCAGCGCCCGTAAGGCGGCCGGATCGCCGGCGTGCCAGGTGAACCGCACGGCGCCCACTTCTCTTTCCGCCTTGCGGCGCATGCTCACAAGACGGATGGGTAACTGCGATCCGGAAGCGGTCAGCCAATCGTGGTAGTGGCCGAAGCCCGCGGATAGATCGATCGAAGCAGTCGGTGTAATTGTCGACTGCCACGGGTCGAAGATCCGCTGCGAAACAGGGACACAGCGAAAGTCCCATCGTTGCAGACCGCATCCCCGCAATAATTCCACGGCCCCACACTCCAGTGACTCCGGCGAAACAACTCCGTGATAATCGCAAATCCTCATGCCGATCGGATGGCCTGCGCGATCCCGATCGCGGTGAAACGGAAAGAAGCCTTCGATCCTGCCTGCCTGCTCGATCACCGCGGTAAATGCGTCGTCCCGTTCGGCGGCTACCGCGCCCGCAAACTCCGGAGCGAAGAATGGACTTCTCAACCCGGTATTCGACGCCTGGATCGTACGCCACCGATCGATGTCGTTCCCGCTCAACTCACCGGTCCGGACGACTTCAACCCGCATAGAGCGCCGTGCGCAACTCCCGATAGCCGATCAGTTCGACGCCCGCGGCGCGAATGTACCCGGGAAGGCGAGCGTCGCGTAACGCCTCATAATCCGCCACTCGATTGCGCCAGCCTGCAGGCGTAATTGCGCGGAGCTCGGCCGAATCCCGGGAGGGGTGTATCAGTAAGTGGTTAACTCCCGGGCGGAGTCCCGATAAAGCCGCCCGGATCTGGCCGGCTCTCTCCGCGGGCCGGGCGGAGTCGAGGATCACAACGTTATCGATGGGCAGGAAACCCGAGCGCTGGAGGCGTTCGAGTATTGGCGGGGCGAGTTCCATGTCCTCTCGCGGGAACAGTACGTCCTCCCAGGCCGATGGCCACAGCAAAGCCGGAAGCCGGAATTGCCGTGCGAGGCCGACATAGCTCTCGATATATCGCGGCGACAGACACGCGAACATGTGCGTGTCGATATGAGTCAGGTCGACGCCTGCGGCCAGAGCGCGTTCGATCTGCGCGCGCATTTCGGCCTCCACCGCGTCCGGTTTAGCCGATCCGTTCAGGCCGCCGCGATCCCGGTGAAAATACCCGCTTGCGTCGGTCAGCCCGCTGCAAGGTCCGGGCCTCGATACCGGGCTCCAGCGATAAGGGCTCCATTCGCTTGTGAGTGTAAGATGGGCTCCCAGATCGATGTCCGCACGTCCGGAACAGTATTGCGCCACGGCCGGGAACCAGGGGCAGGGAGTCATCGCCGAACCTGAAGAGACCGTGCCGGCCTCAGTCAGTTCCTGAAATGCCGAAACCGAGGCCTCGCACATTCCGACATCGTCGGCGTGCAGAACCAGCAGACGTGCGTCTGGCGCCCGCCCGAGAAGAGGTAGCCACGCGCTTCCGCTCATTTGTCGGGAATTGCGCCTTCGCCCCAGTGGCGCGAAGCTCGGATAATCGAATTTCTCACGTAAGAAAGATTAGATTTTATCACCGTCCGGAGTTTATAGCGGCTTTTTTGTGGCATTATGCTCTTAATGAATAGTTCGATAAGATGCCGTTTCTATTCAGGTACGGCGATATTAGCGATGTCGGTTGCGCCAATGCTCGCCCAGAAATATGTGGAAAACGGGGTAGCGGTCGAATTTTCGGCGAGTGCGGTGAATGCGCCCTCCGCGGCGCTGCGGGAGAACAGCGATATTTCATTCCGCTTTCGGGTTTCCGAGGCGGCTTCGGGCAACCCGATCGGCTCCCGGCGTCTCGCCGCGTGGATCGATCCGGCAGGCTCCCTCGCATCCGAGGCGTCCTGCCAGGAAAAGGTAAAAGGGTTTCTCGAAGGCAGCTTTTTCTACCGTCCCGCCGCCGACCTTAATTCTTATTACGTACTGACCCTGAATCGCGAGCCTTCGATCTCGGTCGTCGATCCTCTGGTCAGCTATGGAGAGACTCACGAGCTCACTACCGTAACCTTGCCGAGTCCTGGAATCGACTGGGCCATCGACACGCGGCACAGTCGCGTTCTGGTTGCAATGCCGGAGGCGAAAAAAATCGCTGTGGTGGATACCGCCAACTGGAAACTGAATCGCGTGCTCGACGTGCCAGGACGGCCTGGGCGCGTGATCTTCCAGCCCGACAGCCAGTATTTCTGGGTTGCCTGGGATGCGGACGGCGCCGGCGCCGAATCGGGCGTAGCTGTCTACAACTCAGCCACGCTCGCCATCGCCGCGCGTATCGTGACCGGGCGAGGGGCTCACGAGCTGGCCTTCACTGGCGACAGCCGCTTCGCTCTGGTCACCAACCAGGATGGCGGAGATGTGGCAACGATTAGCGTGCAGAAACTGGCGGTGGTCCAGCGGGAACATACCGGTAGCCAGCCGGTATCGATCGCCTTTTCCACGCTCAGCGGCATGGCTTACGTGTCGAATCGGGGCGATGGTTCCATAACTGCGATCGGTGTGGGTACGGGCGCCAAGACGGTCGCGATTCCCGCGGATCCGGGCATCGGTCCAATCCGGTTCTCGCCCGGCGGACGCCTGGGCTTCGCCCTGAACACGGCTAAGGACCTCGTGTACATTATCGACGCTGCCGTCAATCGAATCGTTCAGACCGGCGATGTCGAAAAGGGCCCCGACCAGATCGTGTTTTCCAATGAGATCGCCTACATTCGTCATCGCGGCAGCGAAACCGTCTTCATGATTCCACTGGCTGGCGCCGGCCAACCGGGCAGTGCTGTCCACATAGCGGATTTTCCGGCTGGCCAGCATCCCCTGGGCGCGGGCGGACGGCCGAGTCTCGCCGATGGAATTGCGCAGGCCCCCGGTGAGAACGCGGTCTGGGTCGCGAATCCCTCGGATCGAATGATCTACTACTACATGGAAGGCATGGCCGCTCCGAAGGGCTCATTCGTCCTCGCCGAGGAGCCTCGCGCCGTGATGGTGGTGGATCGCAGTTTGCAGCAGACGTCGCCCGGCGTGTATGAGACTATTGCGCGCCTTCCCAGCGCCGGAAAATATGCGGTAGCGATGTTGCTCGATAATCCGCAAACGATCCACTGCTTCGACCTGTCGGTGGAAGCCGATCCGGCCAGGCTGCCTCTGTCCCGGCGTTCCGTCGACGTTCAGCTCTTGGAAGAGGGCGCGAAGCGAAGCGCCGGCGCAACCAGCCGAATCCGCTTGCGGTTCCTCGATTCGGCAACGGGAGCGCCGAGGACCGATTTGAAAGACGTGCGGGTACTGACCTATCTGCCGCCTGGCCTGCAGGACAGACTGGAAGCCAAATCGGCGGGCGACGGTGTTTACGAAATTGAATTTCGGCCTCCGGAACCGGGCATATATGGAGTTTTCGTCGATTGTCCGTCATTGAATCTGACTTATTCGAGCCTGCCCGGATGGCGTTTGGAGGTCTACGAAGCTACAGGAAGAAAACAACCATGAGAATCCAGGCTGCTGTCGTTATCATCGCGTTCTCGATCTGTCCGATCGTCGCCCAGGACCATCGTCCATCCCAACCAGCGGCCGTGCCGGATGCGTCTTCCCGGCCGATCGAAATTCCCGATGTCGAACTGGTGAATCAACGGGGAGAGACGGTTCATTTTTACTCGGATCTGGTGAAGGGCAAGACGGTCGCCATCCAGGCGATATTTACTACCTGCACGACCATCTGTCCCGTTATGGGCGCTACCTGGGGACGCTTGCAAACGTTGTTGAAAGGTAGCGACCGGACGCGCTTCAACTTGATATCGATCAGTATCGATCCACAGGTCGATACGCCCGCGCGCTTGCGAGACTGGGGTAAGCAATACAATGCCGGTCCCGAATGGACGCTGCTGACGGGTCCGAAACCCGAGATCGACCGGCTCCTCAGGGCGTTGGGGCTTTACGTTTCGGATAAGCTAAGTCACACGCCGCTGGCTCTGGTGGGGAGCGACCAAGGTTGGCAGCGTATCAGCGGCGCCACGCCATCGCAAGCTGCACCGATTGCGGATTTGATGCGCAAATCGATGGCAACGGCGATGGAATCCCCGGCCGAGGCTGCGGCTCACCGCCATTTCACGGATGTGATGTTGCTCGATCAGAACGGCAAACAGGTTCGTTTGTACTCGGATGTAATGAAGGGCCGGGTGGTGGTGATCAATGAATTCTTCACGTCCTGTAAGGACAGTTGCCCCATGATGGCCGCGACGTTCACACGGCTGCAGGACTTATTGGGCGCTCGGCTGGGCAAAGACGCGTTCCTGGTTTCGATTTCGGTGGATCCGGTGCACGACACGCCGGAAATACTACGCGCTTACGCGCACCGTTTCAAAGCTCGCCCCGGTTGGATCTTTCTTACCGGATCGAAAGAAAATGTGGACTTGGCTCTTGGAAGACTGTACCCAAGAATCGATTCGCCCGGCGCCCATACCAACGTATTTCTGATGGGCAACATGAATACCGGTCTCTGGAAAAAGGTGAACAGCATGGCAAGCATCGAAAAGATTGAAGAGCAGCTGCTGAGCGTGCTTAACGATCGGGGTTGAGCTGGTTGCGACGCGCTCTTTTTGGGTTGCTCACCATAACGGCTTTGCCGCTGCACGCAGATGCCCTCACCCCCTCGGAAGCCCGGGGGAAGCAGATCTTCCTGCACGGGGCCAGTCCTTCCGGCACGCCCGTGACCGCTTCTTTCGGCAGCGGCGGCAACGATCTGCCCGGGGAATCCTTCCCCTGCGCGAACTGCCACGGACTTGACGGACGCGGCAAGCCTGAAGGCGACGTCGCTCCTTCGAATATCCGGTGGCTCGAGCTGACGAAATCCTATGGTCCCGAACACGAAGGGAGGAAACATCCCCCCTATACCGAGCGCTCCCTGAAGCGCGCGATCACGCTGGGGCTCGACCCGGCCGGGCAGGTTCTGAACCCGGTGATGCCGCGGTTTCATTTGGCTTGGCAGGATTTGGACGATCTCATCAGCTACTTGAAAAAGCTCGAAGAAGATATCGATCCGGGCCTTTCCGCCGCCTCCGTATCGATCGGCGTGATGCTGCCTCCCGCGGAGAGTATGTCCCCCGTGGCCGATGCGATACGCGCGGTGCTCGATGCCTATGCTTCCGCCGTCAACCAGGACGGTGGCATCTTTGGCCGCAAGTTCGAGCTGCGGTACTTCAACGCGCCCTCGAATCCATCCGGCCAAGCCGCGGTACTGCGGGATTTTATCGAACGCGAAAAGCCATTCGCGCTGACGGCGAGCTATCTGATTCAGGCCGAAGAGCCGGATTCGATCGTGCTTGCTCAGGAACAGACTCCGCTCGTGGGCGCGTTCACTCTGTTCCCGTGGACCGATTCGAACCCGAACCCGTATTTGTTCTATCTCGACGGCGGCGTGCCGGATGAGATCGATTCCCTTGTTGAATGGGTGTCGCGCCGGCGCGGCACGGAAGGAACGGCATTCATCCTCGGCACGGGCGACTTGAGCTTCGACCGGCCCGCCGAAGCTGCTTTCCGGAAGCATGGTTGGAAGGAGGTCGAGTTCTGGCGCGCAGGCGTCTCACTGAAGTCGGCCTCTGCCATTCTTTGCATGAATGGCGAAACCGGGGCTGCGATGTTGCGCGGCGCAGATCTGCCCTCGCAGCCATTCCTATTGATTCCGGGTTCCCTTCAGGCCTCCACGGTGATGGACCTCCCCGGCGCCGCGGATGGACGGGTTGCCCTGGCATTTTCCTGGCTGCCTGGCCAGGAAAGCGAAGGCGCGGAACTCTATCGAAAGCTGGCCGGGGCGCACAAACTACCGTCGGCTTACATCCACAGTCAGTTTTTCGCGCTGGCATCCATCCGCACCCTGGCCGAAGGCCTCAAGCGGGCTGGCCGGGAACTGAGTCGCGACAGACTAATGCAGTCGCTGGATGGGCTTTATCAGTTCCGGACCGGCATCACTCAACCGCTCACCTTCACACCCGGCACAAGAGTCGGATCGCGATCGGACATGATCTTTTTGGCTTCTCCCGGAACACGTTCGTTTATCGCGGCTCCACATTAACCGGTAGTAGAATTCGGTTAGAATAAGCATTCATGGTCTGCTTCGCGCTGGAAGATCATGGTCTTCGGCCCGGCGGTAGGTGGCTGGTAGTGGGGTTATCGCTTGAGCCAGCCTCAGCCTCGCCTCTGCCGCAAGATCCGCGTGAAGTGAATTCTCTCGAGGCCGTGGCCGCCGAAAACGTGTCGCACGTCGCCGTCGTCAAGGCGGAAATGGCTTCGTCGTTTTATGAAGCCTCGCCGCAATTGCTGTCCGAACTTTCCGCGGGCAGTCGCGGGGCGATCGTGCTGGTGACGCTCCGGCCCTGCCCCTGGCCGGAAGCCGCATCCGATGGCCGCGTGTACAGCTTTCTGGCGACTATGGATGTTTTTCGCCAACTGCTCGCGCAGGCTCCGGATGCGGTTCCCTGGCAGCTATGCTTCCGTCTTCTTTTTGCGGCATTGAACGGTAAGCTGCCGCTCGACCGTCTGCTGATCCGGCAACTGCCTTATCCGGAATTGAACGAAGCCGCGTCCGAGTGTCCGCCGGTTGCGGTTATCATCGCTCATCGTGGAGACCCGGAGCATTTGCGGACGGCCCTGCACTTCCTCCACCGCCTCGATTCGGCCCGCGTCAGTCCGCAGATCGGTCTTGATGTGGAAAATCCCGCTGAATATCGCCAGATGGCCGAAGACTATCCGCACGCCCGGTTTCTCCATGTCCAGCCGTCGCCGGCGGGTCCCTACGTAATACGGCAGGAATTGGCGGAGCGCGCGTCGCCCGAATTACTGATGCTGCACGATTCCGACGATGTCTCATGCTCGGACCGCGTGACCTCGCTTTATGGGGAAATGTGCGCCTCGAATTGCGATTTCGTGGGCAGTCACGAACTACGCGTGGACGAGCTTACCGGTGAGATATTCGCCATTCGTTTCCCCCTCGATGTGATAGCGGCTTTACGAGAGAGAGCCGGGCACGCACTGCTTCACGGCACTGGCATGATTCGCCGCGACAGCTTCTTGAAGTCCGGGGGACTTTCTACCGATCAGATAGTGGCGAATGACACCCAGTTTCTGTTCCGCGCGTACTTCTCTATGAAGATTCGTAACGTCAACTCGTTCTTGTATGTCAGGCGCAGGCACGCTGGAGCGCTCACCGTGGCGCCGGAAACGGCAAACGGCATTCCTCTGCGCGTGGATCTGGACCTCCGGTGGCGCGCGGATTTTCAACGCATCAAGCAGGGTGAAATGACGGTGGCGGAATCCTCATTGCGGCAGATGCGGACCGCCACCCGGCACCGGCTTGTCGGTTTATGAGATCGACCGTCATCCTGGGTCTCCATGCCCACGGGCGGCGGCTTCGCGGTGAGCGCATCGAGACTATTCGGCAGCTTGAGGACAAGGCTGTCGAGTGGGTTGCGGTCCTCGATCCGGGAATGCGCTCCGCGTTCACTGCCGCGGCTTGCGGGCTGGTGGCCAATATGCCGCGCGGAAAGCGGTCGGTGACTGTGCTGGTTCCGCGCATGGAGCCGCCGTCGTTTGGCGCCCGGATCGACGGCTCCGCGTCGAGCTTCATCTGTTCGGCATCGATTTTCCATTCGCTCATGCGGCTTGAGACCTTGACGAGCCACGTCAGGCTCACGTTCGCGCTTCTCTATGCGGTTATGAATAACCAGATCCGCGTGGATCGCGTCGCCATCCGCCAACTCCCTCTTGGAGAGCCCGAATCGCCAATCCCGCTGGAACATCGCAAAATCTCCCTGATCATGGCGCATCGGGGAAAGGTCCGGCACCTCGCGTGCGCGTTGTCTTATATCGCGAAGGCGGCTCGCCCGGAAATGACGGTCCGCATCGGACTGGACATGGACAATGCCGGCGCCTATGAAAGGCTTGTAGCCAAATATCCCCTGGCGCAATTTTTTCGGGTATCTTCTCCGGCCGCCGGGCCCTATGTGATCCGGCAACTGCTGGCCGGCCGCGGCCGCGCGCCTTTGTTGGCGTTCCACGACTCCGACGATATCTCATGCTTCGATCGCTTCACGGCGCTGAGCCGCGAGATGGACGCGACCGGTTGCGATCTGCTCGGCTGCCATGAGCTTCGCGTCGATGAGCTGAACCAGGAGGTCACAATACTGCGCTTTCCGCTGGACGTTTCAGGCTCGTTGCGGGAGGGTCCGGTACACTCGATGCTGCACCCCAGCTCGATAGTGCGGCGCGAGGCATTTTTCGAAACGGGCGGTTTCTCCACGGACCGCGCGATCGCCAACGATACGCAGTTCCTGCTGCGTGCCTGTTTTAATAGCCGGATACGGAACGTGGATGGCTTTCACTACATCCGGCGCAAGCATGCCGGTGCGTTGACCGTTGCGCCAGCCACCGGCCTCGATCATCCGCTGCGGGCGGAGCTGGCTCAGATGTGGCACAGGGATTTCATTGAAGTGATGCAAGGCAGAATGCCGCTGGCGGAGTCTTCGTTGCGTGCGATTCCAGCAGACCGGAAACATCGCCTGATCCGGATCTCGCTCCCGGAGAATGGACATGCCTGAGTGGAATCCGGAAGAACAAATGCAGGCCGCCAGGATTGCACGGGCCATTGAAGCCTGCCCGGTCCCCAGGCGGCGGCCGCGGCCGAATGAAGACATCTACCTGCGGCTCTCGGAATTCGAGCCGCTGAGAGCCGGGCTTGCGAGCACCCGGCGTGCGCTTCCGGTGCGTCAACTCTGCCGTGCGCTCCGGTTTGACGAGGAACACGCTTTTCGCTGGCGGCTGGAGCACAAATTGGTCCAGGCTCTGGTCGTGAATCGTTATCTTCCCGGGCTGGTTCCCGTGACCCGGGGATTGGGCCGGCTGGCGCGTCAATATGGGGCTTCCGCCCTATCGCAGGGACTCAAGCAGGAGTTTCCCAATGGCCTCTACATAAAGCCCTCCTTGGGCGATTCTTCCGGAGAGAGACCGCAAAAGGACGAGACCAGCCAGTATCTGGCTGCGATCGCCGGGGGGCGGCAGGAGTTCCCCGATTCGGAAGCCATTATCGATGAAGACGTCGTAGTTCAGGATCGCCTCTTCATCGAAAAAGAGTACCGCGTGCATACCCTGGAGGATGAGGTGGTGGAAGACCTCACCTTTCTGCGCTATGGCAGGGGCAACATTCCCGGTGAGAGAGACCGGCCGAACGCGTGGGTGCGATCGTTGTTGCCGGCCTTTCCCGCCGCGCTGGTTGGCCAATCGCTGCTTGGCTGGGACATCGCGATGGACGCGCAAGGCCGGATGCGCGTAATCGAAATAAACTTCACGGGTTTCCATCCCGTACACCGGCGCGGTTTTCAGTGCAGCGGTTATTATCAGGATCCCGAATGGGGCGCGTCGCTCACCGCGCGGCTGCTTCGATTTGTGGAGAAATCCGATGGCGTGACCGTTCATGTCGAGATCGATGTTGACGAGTTGCCCGATAATGTGTTTCACTCGAATGTTGCGCGATGGCTGAATATGCTGCGGTCCGGCGAGGCCCAATGATTATCCGGGGACTTGGGATCGCGCGCCCTGGCGAAAAAACGCGGGTCCGCCCATGCGCATAATGCTGTCGTCCGAACATCGGTATCCCATGATGACCGGTGTCAGCTTCGGGCCGCACCCCAAGATATTCTCCTCCGGGTCCGGCCATCATCTGCACGATCTGCTTGCCAAAGGTCTCGCGGAATTCGGCCATGAAGTGCTCTATTGGCTGCCGTTCGAACCCGCTGCGCCGCTTCCGCCGGGAGTTCGTTGGATTTCGGAGCCCGATGCAAGCGCCGATATACATCACGATGTGGGAGTCGGCGGCGAACATCTGATTGAATTCATGAAGTCGCACGGCAAGCCATCGGTATCCACTTGCCACCTGGATCGGAGTACTCTGCCGGAACCGCGGCGCAAGGAGGATCGTCGTTGGATTTATGTTTCGAAGACCTTGGCCCGATCCCACAACAGCGCGCGGTACGTACTCAATGGACTCGATCCATCGAATTACCGGTATTCGGCGGCGAAGCAGGAGTATTTTCTCTTCATGAGCGCAGTGGAACGGGCGTGGGGAAAAGGGCTCAAGACAGCGTTCCGGCTGGCGCAGTGGACCGGGATGCGCCTGGTCGTGGCGGGGACCGCATCCGAGTATTCGAAGATCCACGAAATGGCGCGCGTTTGCCGCGAGAACGGCGCGGAATACGTGGGCGATGTGCAGGGATCGAAGAAGGCGGATCTGTTCGCGGGCGCGAAAGCCTTCCTGTTCCCCACAGACCTGAACGAGGCTTTCGGACTCGTTATGGTGGAGGCGCTTCTCTCCGGCACGCCGGTGATATGCAGCGACAAAGGCGCGTGCCCCGAAGTGATCGGCTCGGAGGCGGGCTTTGTCTGCCGGGAATGGGACGATTACGTCGCGGCTGTGGAGCGACTGGGCGAGATCCGGCCGCAGGACTGCCTTAGGTCTGCGCTTGACCGGTTCCATTACCACTGCATGACAACCGGCTACATCCGGGAATACGAAGCGGAGATCGCCGGTGACGGGCCCAAATCGCCAGGAGAATTGTGTATAACTGCGTCGTAATCAATTACAACAATCTCGATATACTCTCCCGGAGTATCCCGCGACTGCTGGCGGATGGCTTGGGAGTGGTGGTAGTCGATAATGGCAGCGACGACGGTTCACGGGCATACCTCGCGGCCTGCAAAGGCATTTTGGCGATTCTGAACGCCGAAAACCTGGGATCGTCGACGGCCAGAAATCAGGGCATCGACCACTGTAAGGGCGAAGTCATGCTCCTCGATAGCGACGTCCTGTATATCCCCGGAAGCTTCGCCTATCTGGCCGAGCTCAGCCGGACCACCGGCATGGCCTGTGCCGGATTTCATCATTACACTTACACGCGAGTGGAGGAAGAGGCATGGCCCGACCTCATTTCGAAGCAACCGAAAATCGTTCCGGGCACATTCGCTTACACTCACTACGGCTACTTCCGTGAGGAGGTGTTTCGCAAGTGCCGGTTCGACGAGAACTTCGGCGCGGGCTGGGGTTTTGAGGATAACGATCTGACCTGCCAGATGAAGACGCTCGACATGAAATCCATCTGCGTGCGGGCGAAATACTTCCATCGCAAGAAATCCTCCGTGGCGCACTTGAAGAGCCGCGGACAGAGTTCGCGCTTTGGCGCGCGTTTGCGCTACTTCCGGGCTAAATGGGGGATTACCCGCATTCATCCCCAGCGAATACGGTCGAAGGCGGGGCGCCAGACCGCATCATCGTGATGGCGACGAAGTGATGGCGATGACGCCGCGCGCTGTAGGGCCTGCCGCAGTCGCTCTTCTCGATTCCGCGACGGAAGCTCTGTTCATGGAATCGGAGACTGCCCTCCGGCGCGAGTTGGAGGGGTGTGCGGCAGCGGCCGTAGTCCTGCTCCCTTGGCAAAATGCGCCGCAATACGTGGCCCGGGACGACGGTTCGGTCACTTCGTTTCTGTGTAGTGAGACAGTGCTGAATCGCCTTACGGCCCATCGTCCCGATGCGTTGCCCGAGCAACTCTGCTGCCTGCTGCTGAAGGCGATACTCAGCGGAAATCTGCTCGTCGACCGGCTGCTGATCCGGCAGTTGCCCTACCCCGCGGGCGGAATTGCCGCCTCAGACGACGAAAGCCCGACAGCGGTGTTGATGGCGCACCGGGGCAGAGTCGATCACTTGCGGACCGCGCTGCGGTACCTTCCGCCCAGCGGCGAAAATGGACTCGCGATTCGAGTGGGTCTCGATACGGAAGACCCCGCGCCATACCGCCCGCTCGCGGCTTCCGTCAGCCGGGTCGAGTTTTATCGGGGAATACCGGCGCCCGCCGGACCCTATGCGATCCGCCAGAAGCTGGCCGAACTTTCCCCGGAACGTTTGCTCATGTTCCATGATTCCGACGATGTCTCGTGTACCGATCGCCTTTCTCGTCTGCGGCCGAACATGGCGGCGGCGGAATGCGGCATGATCGGCTGCCACGAGCTGGTGGTTGACGAAATACGCAGTGAAGTTCGCGCCGTCAGGTATCCTCTGGATGTCTCCGAGGCGTTGCGGGACGGACCTCACTACAGCTTCCTGCATGGAACATCGATGATCGGGCGGCAGGCCTTTTTTGCGGCCGGAGGGTTCTCTACGGACCGGATCATAAGCTGCGACACACAGTTTCTTTATAGAGCCTGGTTCCACATGCAAATACGCAACGCGGACGACTTTCTCTACATTCGCCGGAGGCACGCCGAATCTTTAACTGTCCAGGGCCCGACGAAAATCGGTTCGGATTTCCGGCGGGCCATCGAACAACCCTGGGGGCCCGATTTCGAGGCGGTAAAAAGCGGAAAGCTCCCGCTCGCTAAATCCACCCTGATGGCTGTACCGGGGTCGGCGAAACATGAGCTGGTTCCACTCGCATGAGCCAGGCCGCCGTTTCCCCTCCCGAACCCAGATTCTGGTCGATTGGGATTTACCGCGGAAACTCACCGGTTTCTCTGGCGCCGCATCCCGAAGCTAAGAATCCGGTTCTGACGCGCGCGCACGTTACGGATTTCCCCGCGCGCTTTGTCGCCGACCCTTTCATGGTTCGGCGGAATGGCTCCTGGTACATGTTCTTCGAGGTCATGAACGACGTTGGGATTGGCGCGATAGGGCTCGCGACCAGCGCCGATTCATTAGCGTGGGAGTATCAAAAAATTGTGCTGCGCGAGCCCTTTCACTTGTCTTATCCCTGCGTCTTCGAGTGGGGGACGGATCACTATATGGCGCCGGAGACTCTAGCGACGAAGACGGTACGCCTATATCGTGCCGACCCGTTCCCTTTCCGCTGGATTCCGGTGGCCGATCTGGTTTCGGGGAGTCTCGCAGATCCTTCGATATTCCTATACAAAGGCCGCTGGTGGATGTTCGCATGCGGCACGCCCTATCGTCACGATTCGCTGCGCCTATTCGAATCGGGCCACCTGGCCCACGGATGGTTCGAGAACCCGGCCAGCCCGTTGATTGAGAACAACCGCCGCATCTCGAGACCGGCGGGCCGTGTCACTCCGTACCAGGGAGGGCTGATCCGTTTTGCGCAGGATTGTTATCCGGATTATGGCGCTCGGGTCCGCGCATTTTCCATGGACGACTTTCCCATATTGCGTCACCCGGAGGTGGAGGCGCCGCAACCAATACTTCTGCCGGACGCGGGCGGCGGCTGGGCAAGTTCGGGAATGCATCATGTCGACCCGCATCTTATATCGCCGGGCGAATGGATCGCTTGCGTGGACGGTTCGCAGGGATAGCCGGGCAATTTACGCTCCGGTTCGCCGCGGCATTGCCGCTCGGATTTCGGCCGGATATCGGTCGTCGCGGGCTCTATCGCGCCCTCCGGTGGAAAGGTTATGCTGGGGGCACGCGTGCTGTTACTTTACAACCGGAAGGTGGCGGATGGCTTATAGAGCGGTTGTCTTCCGCGCCGCCGGATACGGGTTAGCGAACCGTTTGCGGGCGCTCGCCGGCTATCAGGCGTTGGCGAGGCTCCTCGACCTCCCGTTTTATCTCTGCTGGGTTTGCGACCCGGCGTGCCAGTCCCGGTTCGAAGACCTGTTTGCGACCCCGCTCAACCTCATGAATTGGCCCGAAGTGGAACAACTTGGTCCGGAGGCTGTAATTTTTCACGAGGGTATTTGGTTCGACGAAATCTGGAAGAGAGCGGGTTCCAACGCTTTCGGATGGCAGCAGTACCTGGCGGAAGTACACCGGTGTCTGCGGGAGCTGGTTCCGCGCCGGGAACTCTTGCAGACGGTTGAGGACTTTTCTTCCAGGCGCCGTTTGGCGGAGGCCCTCGGCATCCACATCAGGCATACTGACAATTTGAGTGTCTATAGCCAATGGGCGGCGGAGTCGTCCGATTTCGACAGCCGCAGGATTTCCTCTCTCGACGGTTTCTTGGATGTTATCCGGACCCATATGTCGACTATGCCGGTGTTCCTCGCTACCGACGACAACGGCCTTGAAGGCAGGCTCAGGAAGATCTTTCCCGATCTCGTCGTTTTCCCGAAAGAATACGCCCCGGCCGGCTTCCGCACTACTCAAATCGCCGATGCTTTGTCCGAAATGCTGCTCTTGGGCCGCTGTAGCCGGATTGTCGGAACCTACTACAGCAGCTTCAGTAAGTTCAGTGCGATTTGGTCCGGGGCGCCGTATTTCGAGGTCGTCGGGTGTGAGCACGCTCGAAGCGATTTTGTGGACCGGATGCTGGCCCCCGCGACCGCGGTTCCCGGCCGGCCGGCGCGGCCCGTCGAGAAACTGTAAGAGAATGCCCGGAGGCCGCCCGGCGAGCCCAAGGCCGTTCGATAGGTCCGCAAGGGCCGCGTCATCTTACCTGGAATAGCGTGAGGCCCCGTGGCGTATTCATATACAGCCAGGGCAGGTCGATGGAATTCTGGATACGGCTCTCCGGATGATGGGGGGCGGTATCGTGAAGCGCAATCACGCCAAATCGATTCATCTTCGCCCGCACGCGCGACACTTCCTCTTGCCGGTCGCCGCCTGAATCGATAAACGCCAGGTCGATCGCGTCAAACCGGCTAATCAGCTCGACTCCGGATTCGGAAAACGCCTCAAGCGGCAAAGAACGCCGCCGGGACGCGTGATTGATCTCCGCCACAAGATTCTCCCGAACATCGCAAGTAGCCATACGGCCATACCGATTGGTCTTCAGCGCCCGCGCCATTCTCAGCGTCGTAACTCCGGTGTAGCAACCGGTTTCGAGCACGATTCCAGGCTTGAGGAGCCGTATCAGGGAATACATGAAATCTGAGACTTCCATTTCGGATGCCATCGAGTCGGTCGCATGCCAAAGGTCGACCCTCTCGCAGAAAGCGCTGCTGACGGTGAAGTCACGTTCCGATCGTCTTCTTAACATAAGCTTCCCGGCTTCATGCGCACGCCGTCGACACAGAGCCGCGACCGTGAGGGAGCGGGATTTCGCGGCTGACCGAGGCAATCCCGAACACGTTTAAGCACCCGCTCGCTCCCCCTCTGAAATCATGCTGTCGTTAGTGCCGTCGTTAGTGCTGTCGTTGCTGCTGTCGTTACGGCTGTCGGTGCGGTAAAACAACGCGGATGCCGCAAGCACACCCAGGCCCCCGAGGATGAGGACGGCGCGGCGCGAGATATATCCGAGCATGAAGGCCGCCGCCATGGGAGCGACTAGCCGCGCGATCCCGTTGACGCAGGAAAATGCCGCCATGTAACGGGTGGTGTCGCTCCCTGGGCGGGCAAACGAATGCACCCCGGTAAAGAATGAGATCACTATGCTGCCCAACGTCGCCGGGCCGCGTGCGATCCTCGCGGCAATCACGGTCGGCCAGAAGGAAGGAGCGGCCGCCAGAAGCACTGGATCGAGCCCCCACAACAGGGTCACCAGCGAGTAGGAACGCCAGATCGAAGTGCGGTCGAACCATGCGGTCAAATAGCCCCCGAAAGCGAAGGCCGATAAGTTGGGAATAATGTGCAGCAGCAGCGTCACCTGCATGTAGCCGAGACCCATATCCCGCGCGAGGAAAGCCGGTACAACTCCGGAGTGGAAAAGATTAGCGAATGCAAACACGAAAAAAATGGCCATATAGCGGCGAAACGGCCGGTCGCGAAAAGGCGCGAGTCCGGGCCATGCCGTGCGGGTAAGGGGATCGTCGATCGGATTAGCTTCCTGCAGGCTCCCGTCACCCCGGTCGGGCAATTGGAGGAAGCACAGATAGGCGGCAAGGCTGGCAAGCCCCGCGCACGTGAGTTCGAGACGGATGACCTGCCGTACGTGAAGGGGCGCGGCGGCCAGCAGCGACGCAGAGGCCAGAGTCGAACACAGGAAGACGACGGAGGCATACTGCCGCAAGACGCCGGAAACGTGCGACCGGGAGTTCGGCGGGTAAATGATTCTGACGATGGACGGAATCGCCGGCCTCATACCGAAGTCGAATATCGATATCACGCCCGAGACAGCCAGGAACCATCCGGCCGAGTTCATCCACGCCATCACCAGCGCGGAGATCGCCCCCGCGAAGCCTGGCGCCAGGACGAATGGCTTCTTGCGCCGCGTCGCCATGGCCTCCCCTGTGATCACCGAAGCGAACAAGCCGGCCGCCGCCATCGAGAGCGGTACTTGAAGTTGTACGTCGGTTGCGTTCATGGCCTTCACGGCCATTACCGGCGCAATCCCCAGAATTCCGGCGAACACCGCGTCCAGAAGCGTATAAGCCATGTGGAAGCGAAACGCCCGGCGGGAGGTAGGGGGGAGATGCGGGGGCCGGAACCCGTTTGCCAGGCCCGCAAACCAGGCTGCTTCCGCCGGGGCTGTGCCGGTGGTTTCCATCAGCCCGGTAATCCTGAAGTCGCCATCCCTAATATCCTAGACTCTAGCGCCTGGCCTAGAAGTAGAGCTTGAGTCCCAACACCACGCGGCGCGAGGGTGCGGCGGCGTTGTAATTCCCCAGCGTTGTGCTGACCTGGGTCCCCTGCGCGTTGAAAAGCGCATTGTTGTCGACGGCCGTGAACTGCGCGTGATTGAGCGCGTTGTACGCCTCAAAGCGGAATTGCAGCCGGCGGGCTTGATCGCCGCCAAGCGGGAGCGTCTTGAAAAGCGATATGTCGAAGTTTTCCGTGCCAGGTCCGATGAAAGGATACATGGGCGCGTTTCCTACGCCGAGCTCAGCCAGGGTGGGCGGGTGTACGCACGCAGTATTGAAGGCGCGATGGAAGCTGGTATTTCCGAACCCCAGATTCGCATTGCAGCTAAGATCTACCCGGGTGTCGACTCCCACTCCGGTAGCTCCCGTGATATCGATAGCGTTGACGAATGAATAGTTGATGGTCGTTGGAGCCCCGCTGATAAACGATGCAATGCCGGAAACCTCCCATCCATTGAGAGCCTGCCGGGTTACTTTGTTATCCCAATACTTTGCGAAACGCGGCAGCAAATATATCCAGCTTATCGACACGTTCTGCTGGCGGTCGAACCCGGCGGGAGCATAGTTGCGCGAGTTGTAATTGATATCGGGGTTGACCGGCGTGGTCCACGTGTCCGCGACGTCGAGCACTTTCGACCAGGTATACGCCAGGCTGAACGATAGATTATTTGAGAAGCGCTTCCGCACCTGGACTTGCAAGGCATTGTAGTTGGAATTACTCGCGAATTCCATGTATTGTATGCTTCCATAGCCGACATACGGCCGCAGGAAGTTCTCCGGCAGAGGCAGGTTGCCGGGGAGCGTCGCATCGATGCTCGATGGCTGAAAATCCGTCCCGTATTGGGTCGCATTCAGGTCGCGGATCTGCATGCCATGACGCTCTACGTTGCCGACATACGCGACATCGAGGACGGCGCCAAGTCCAATATTCTGCTGGATACCGAAACTCCAGTTGTAAACGGCCAGCGGCTTCCAGTTGCCGTCCATTCCGAAAACGTTGTTCGGGCTCAAGCTCAATGGCGCCGAGAGCAGGCTCGAAATTGTGGTGTAATGCGCCGTGGGCGAATCCACCAGCGGCGGCGATGCCGCCAACTGCGCGATCTCGTCGTCCGGGAACCGGTCGTAATACATCCCGAAGCCCGAGCGAACGGCTGTTTTGCCATTGCCGAAAACATCCCACGCGAATCCAATCCGCGGCGCCACCTGAATTGGGGGAGCTTTCAGGATGCTGTCGCCCGCGGGATAAATCTTCATGCCTTGGAATGGCGTACCGGCCGCGGTTGAGAACGTGCCGATCCTGACCGCCGGCAGTATCTGGCCAGTCGCGGGGTCGCGGCCTTCCCGCGCTCCCGTGGCTGGATCGATGTAAGGCTCGATCAGCGGCGGTTGCGCGCTGGCGTTGTACAAGCTGGGGTCGAACACCGCGGTTGGCCCGAAGGCATTGAAACTGGGCCGGAACCAGTACAAGCGAATCCCGGCGTCCACCGTAAATCGCTGCGTCGCCTTCCATGTATCCTGCGCGTACCACTCAAGGCGGAGGTCGTGTACGTGGCCGCCGGGGTGGCCATTCGATTCCGTGTAGCTGTCCACGCTGCCGATCAGCGCATTCGAGAAGGCGTAACCCGTGTCCAACGGATTATTCGGGTCCCGGTCAAAGCCGAAGGTACCGTTGAAGGACGATCCGTTGGCCTCATTTACGGCCGATTGTTCCAGATAGACCCCAAGCTTGAGACGGTGCGCGCCGCTGATCTGGGAATAGTTGTCGGTGTAAACCCAAACATTGTTTCTTCCGAAGTAAGGAAATCTGGCGTCGATACTTAGCGCTGGGGCGTCTGAAACACCGCCAAACGTCGCATTTGGAATGAAATCGTACGGATTGGACCCCGGGAAAAACTGCGGAATATTGAGCTTGAGATCCGCCCGGTTGTTCGCGGCCGACCCGGCCTGCGTGAGTGGCGCCTCCGTCTGGGCTCCGCGATTTACGCCGAACGTGAAATCGTTGACGCGGGTCGGACTGAACGCATGGATGAGCGTGCCCACGATCCCTTGGGCGGGAATCTCATAATTGACGGGCAATTGCGGCCATGCGGGAGATGCCAGGACGAATCCGAAACCTCCTTTCTGTGCTTGCGTGTCCTTGATTCCGCGAGCATAAAAGGTTGTGTTCGGAGAGATATTCCAGTCGACGCGAAGGATCTGATCGGTGCGGGGCTCCTGAATCGAAGCTTGAAATACGCTGTTGTAGGTATGCGCCGGATTGACGGTATTCGGCAGCGGAAAAATATCGAGCAAAGCCTGCCCCTGCGGGTCGATGCGGCCGGAAGGGACGATGTTCCCCGGAAACGGCGCGCCCGTAGTCGGGTCTTTGACCACGACTAATTGCCCGCTCTGATTCACGCTTTGCGAGAAGTCGCCCTCCCGTTCCAGCGCAGTCGGGAAAGTTTGATATGAAACGCTCGATGGCACCGTCCGGACCAGAATATCCTGCGACCAGAAGAAGAACAGTTTGTTGCGATTCCGATTAAAGTTGGTTCGTGGAATTACCACCGGTCCCCCCGCGAAATATCCGGGATTGTTGTACCGGTAGGGAGAGCGCGGCAGCCCCGCGCTGTTGGCGAAGAAGTCGTTTCCATTCAGATCTTCGTTGCGGAAGTAATAGTATGCGCCGCCATGGAGCTCGCGTGAGCCGCTCTTGGTTACAGTGTTGATGGTTCCGCCTACGCTTCGCCCGTATTCCGCCTGATAGTTTGTCTGCAGCACCTTCACTTCAGCTACGGCGTCGATGCTGGCCTCGAGGAAGGGCCCGGTGCCTCCTCCCAGCGTCAAGGTGGAGATGCCGTCGAGATTCAGGTTCAACGTCCCCTGCCGGTTGCCGTTGACAAAGAGTCCGATGATAGCCCGGTTGCCGGGGGCCTCTCGGGTGGGGCTGGCGGTATCCACTATTCCGGGCAGGAGTTTCAGCGTTCCCAGATAGTCGCGGCCTTTCAGGGATAACTCCTGCATTTGAGTGGAATCCACCAATCCGGACCGGTCGGAACTCTCGGTGTCAATCGGCGCCGGAGTCGAATTCACCGATACGGTTTCGGTGAATTCGCCCAGTGTGAGAGTGATGGGAGCCAAAACCAGATTCTCGCTCGCGGAGACAAGAATTTCTTTTTCGTCGAACTTCTTGAAGCCCGGCGACTCCACCACCAGATCGAAGCGTCCGGGAAGTACCTCGGGAAATATAAACTCACCGGCAGCGTCGGTCTTAATCTCGCGCTTGAGCCCGGTGGCGGCGCTCGTCAGAACCACATCGGCGCCGGCAACCAGCTTGTCGGCGGGGTCCTGAACCCGGCCGGAAATCTGACCTGTGAGTCCTTGCCCGAAGAGGAGCGGCCCAGCCTGCAGGAAGCACGCGAGGAGGATAGCAGGGCCGGGATCGCGTAACCAGCGGTCGAGGGAACGATTCGATAACAATCCTGCGTATGGCATGGGCATTTTCCTGTAAAGGGGCAATCCATCGGCTGCCTTGCAGAATCCTTCAGTTCCTATGAACCAATACGGAACGGAGAAATACGCAAGGGTAACAACCCGCCACGAAAAAACAAGTTCGAATGTGTAATCTATCAGTCGTACAGCGACTGCGGAGGCGCTTCGCGGCGCTTTCAATTCCCAAATCTATGCCTATTGTAATCGGCAGTATATCGCAACTGACGAATCGAGCAAGGGATTATTTCGGAAATATTTCAAACCGATCTGCGGCGTGGTGCGGGGATACTTTGCATACTACGCCATTCCGGGCAACTGGGCACGCATGAAGGCGTTTCGCAATGATGTTCTGCGACTCTGGCTGAAACGGCTACAACGGCGCAGCCAGCGGACGAAATGGACATGGGAGCGCTTTGTGACCCGGCTGGGCAACCTGCTACCGGAGGGAGGTCCATCTTCAGCATCCATATCCCAATGTTCGCTTCGACGCCAAAATCCAAGGTAAGAACCGTGTGCGGTAATGCCGCCAGCACGGGTCCGTGCGGGGGGCGGCCCGTAATGGCTGTCCCTACCGCGACCAGCGTTCACGCTCGTGTGAACGCGCTTCGGCCATTCCACGCGCCGTCGACAAATCCTCAATAGCTTCATCGGGCTCGCCCCGCCTATCCCACCCCCGCCGCGGATTCTTCAACCCAGTCCCAATCTTGTTCCGAACCTCCCGAGTCACGCGCGCCGCCAACCGCCCCTTGTGCCGCGCGAGAAATCTTCGTGCCTCCCTCGCATGCTTCTTAACAAGCTCGCGCAGCGCCCAGGACAACGCCTTGACCACCATATCGTCCCGGTCGGACACAGCCAAAGCGCAGACCTCGATTCCCCTCCGGACATCCTCAACTTCACCACGCCGGCTCAGCGCAACGGTGCTGACCAGCGCAGCCCGCCGCCACCACCGATCTTCGCTTTGGGCCCAGCCGCGAATGACCGCGCTGGAAAGCCGGCCATCCCGCCAAGCCGGTCCCGACGATAGCAGGCAAAGCAGTCCACCGGGGCCCAACCGTCGATTCCCTGGCCAAGTTTCAAAAGTTGGTCGAGTGTGAGGCTCGCAAAGGCAACTCTGTGATGTTGGAGAATTTCATAACCGACAAACCGGCAGGCAAAGTCAGTTCGCCTCGCCAAGAGAAGCGCAATCCGACCACCAGATCGGGCCGCGCCTTCGCCAGCAAGCGAGAATATTCGCGCCGGACGGACCGTGCCGCCGGAGCGGTCCGCGTGGATAGCCCGGCGAGCCGGGAAGCTATCTCGTTCGCGAGCCGCTGTGCTTCCGTCGCCCGTTCCATGCTTCAACATAACCGATTCTTGTGGCGCACGCACTCATGCGTGCCGCGTTCACACTTTCCAGAAACCCTGTTCTGTTAGCGTCACGCGGCCTGCGGGATAATCACTTGAAGGCCAAGCTTTTGCGCTCGCGTTGTCAGCGACCGGATCTGCTGTTCGCGATATCTGGCCTCGTAGTATTCGGTCCCCTTGTCGACGTACTGTTGTCCGTGTTTGATGAGCCGGTAAAACGGGCAGGCGAGCTTTCGGGCCATGGCGGTGATCGCCTTGGGCGCGCCTAACCGGGTACGCAGGCGCCGGTATTGCGCCCCCAGATAACTTTGACTGCGCCGCAGGGTCGTGGCGGCAGTCCGGAAAGCTGCGGCGGCCCGATTGATTACCTTGCGCGTGCGACGCTTGAGGATCTTGCCTCCGCTCTGCTCATTGGTCGGGCACAATCCCAGCCAGCTGGCGAACTGCTTCTCGCTGGGAAAGGCGCTCAGGTCCGCGCCGGCCTCGGCGATCACGGTCTGCGCGGTTAGCGCGTCCACGCCGTTGACTTGCGCCCAGTCGATCCCGGTAATGCGATACAACTCCGTCCGCAGATCGAACTCGGGAGCGTTCCGGCTGCCCTTTTTGCCCTTCGGCTTGGGCCCGATCGGCTGCGCTTCCAGATCGATTTTCGACGCGAACGACTCCAGATGCCGGCGCAACTGTACGTCGCAGGCGGCGATATTTTCTCGATAGACCCGGTAGAGTTCTACCTCCTGCCGCAGCACGAACAGTAATTCCTCGCGCCAGTTCCCCTCCAGGCTTTTGGCGATATCCGCCGGGATCGCCTTTACCCCGGGCTGGGCCAGAGCGGCCAACTGCCAGCAATCGCGCTCGCCTGCCAGAATCGCCCCGATGATCGCCATTCCACTGACGCCGCTTGAGGCCGGTCAGCACGTCGGTGAGCTGCACGTTCATCTCGATCAGCGCTTTCTGCATGCGCTGAATCGCGCTGCTCGCGTCCGCCACCAGATTGCCTCTCTGCCGCCACAGCGTTCGCGCGACACGGATCTCTTCGTCTGGCTGGAAACTGTTGTTCAGCAGACCGAAGGTGTGCAATTTCAGCAGCCATTGGCATTCCTGAACATCGCTCTTGCGGCCGGGCAGGTTCTTGGTGTGACGGGCGTTGACTAGGTAGACTTCCAATCCATGCTGCTCCAAGACTTCCAGCACCGGCATCCAATACACGCCGGCGGACTGCATGGCCACGCTACGCACGCCTTTCTCCGCCAGCCGCCGCGCCATCTCATGCAGATCCGCCGTAAAGCATCCGAAGCGACGCACCGGCTCCGGGTCGCGATCCGGACTCACAGCCACCCAATGCTCGCTGCCCCCAACGTCGATACCGGCCGCGTCGGGATGCAAAATATCCAATACTTTCCAGTCCACTTTCGCCCGGCCAGACCGCTTCGTCTTGCCTGCCGGCCTTTTCCTGTTCATGCTTGCTCCTATTTCCATCGGTATTGTGGACTCGGCCCGGTTCCGATTCGTAAAATGAAAAACTTTCCAACGGGGTCAGATTCGCGAACTATCGGCGCGAACCGCCAAGAACCAATGCAAGGGATCGGATGAAAACCGGGGCCACGCTCGTGTGCGGGTATAGGCAACACCAGTGTGTGTACGGCCTTAGCTTGCCGAATCCAATTCTATTCTGGCAGACTTGTCAAGTGTCCAGGGTTTCTGCCGCAAGAGACGTTCCCGCCAGGGATCGTCTGTCGCTCGTGTGAACGCGCGACCCTGTTCTCTTGCGGGAAGTCACACGGTCGTGTTTCTGCCCGCCTGCCGTCATTCAGGCGCGCAACCGTCGCCGGACTTAAGTGAACGGCCTAACATGCGCAACAGAAAGGCCAGCTCTAACGTAGTGACGCGCACTGCGCAAGTATCTCTTCGTTCTTTCTTTCGGTCTAGCCTTGGGGGCCGCCATGTGAGAGTGCGTACGCCGCGCAATGTGTCACGTGCCGCACACTTATGAAGTATTTAGTTCTTCTTTATGTAATCCTAATGCGACTCGCCCTATACTGATTGAGGAATCGCAGAGATACTTTCCTGCGAGCTGTGTTCGCGGGCGGATCGCCCGCCGCCGTGCCTAGTTATTCGGTCTTGAGGTGTTTTGTGTCTCATACTCGGTTTTCCTGCGTCCTCGCGGCCGCGCTTCTTGCGCCAGCCGTTCTCGCTCAACCCGCACCCGGCTTAGCGGCTAACCTTCGGGGCACTACCCGTGGACCCGGAGGACAGCCCGTGGCGGGGGCGCAAGTCGTTATCCACGCCTTGAATGGCAGCAGCGCCGATCAGACCGTCACCGGCGGCAGCAGCGGCGCCGACTTGAGCAGCGCCAAGTTAGGACGCGCCGACGCCGATCGCACCGTCACCAGCGGCAGCGACGGCAGCTTTAAAATCGACGGCCTCAAGCTAGGGCGCTACCAGTTAGTTGCCAGTAAGGATGGATTCGCCAATTCGCCGGAGACCACGGTGCAAGTGGCGGCCGGCCAAACCGCGGAGGTGGACATGACGCTCGGGGAGCTGCCAAAGGCCAGCTTTATGCGGAGGTTCATCCGGGCATACAAGGACGATTGGAAGCCCTCTTCCGGCAGCAGCGGCCCAGCGCCCAAGTTTCGCGGCTATTCAGCGCCGGTTACCAATCCGCCGTTTCCCTTCACGGTATGGCCTTATGGCGGCAGCGTGACCATCGGCCAACCGTGGACGCAGGCTGGCCCCTTGATGACCGCTATCTGGGGCGGTTCGAACGGCGACTGGTGGAAGAAGACCGGCATTCAGATTTATGGCTGGCTCAACGCCGGAGCTAACGTCAGCACCTCGAAACAGCCCGGTTACTCGAACTTTCCCGAAGCCTACGCCGTGAGAGGAAATAGCATCGAGCTGGACCAGGAGGTGCTCTACATTGAGCGCCAGCCCGACACTGTGCAGACCGATCATATCGATTGGGGTTTCCGCGTCTCCGGCCTTTACGGGTTGGACTACCGCTTCACCACGGCCACGGGATGGTTCGACAATCAGCTCTTGGGGAAAAACCAGGAGATGGGCTTCGATATGCCGATGGTGTACTTCGACTTATATGTGCCGCAGATCGCGCAAGGGACGGATATCCGGGTCGGCCGCTATATTTCATTGCCGGATATCGAAGCTCAGTTGGCGCCGAATAACTACACTTACAGTCACTCCCTTCTTTATACGTTCGACTGCTACACGCAGACTGGCGTGAATACTACCACCAAGTTGGGTAATCACTGGCTTGTGCAGCTTGGCGTCTCCGCCGGCTGCGAGACGGCTCCCTGGAATGTGAAAAACCGCAAACTGACGGGCAACGCCTGCCTGGGTTATACATGGCGTACCGGTCTCGATAATGTCTACGTGTGCGACAACACGCTCAACGACGGGCGGTACGCTTATAACAACCTGACAGCCTACTACACCACCTGGTATCACAAGTTCAGCGCCGATGGCAAATGGCACGCTTCCACCGAGTCGTGGTATCAGTACGAGGCCCACACTCCCAATGTAAACAACCCCGCCGGGGTGGCTCTGGAGGTGACCGGCGCCAATGGGGCAATCTGCAATCACGCTTACGAAGTGACTTGTTACGCTCCGGAATGGGCGATCGTCAACTACATCGAGTACCAGATATCTGCGCACAATTACATCAGCGTGCGTAACGAATACTTTGACGATATGCGAGGCCAGCGGACGGGATTTCGCACGCCTTACACCGAGCACCTGTTGGGCTGGGGCCACTGGGTAGGTTCCACCATTCTGTTCCGGCCGGAGCTTAGATTCGAACATGCATACAATGCGTCGCCCTACGATAACGGGACCAGGAGGAGCCAGCTCACGCTCGCAAGCGATATGATCCTGTTCTTCTAGTTCCAGTAGGACAGGCGGTGAGACAGGCCTCCTGGCCTGTCTTTGCCGCGATCACGGCGCATTCTGCTTTTCAAGAGGACAGGCCAGAAGGCCTGTCCCACTGCCCGCAACTGCGGTATAAACGGAGTATGAGGCTTCTCCTTACCCTGGCTTTGTTATCTGTTCCCACGGCCGGTTTCGGGCAATCGGCTGGCGAAATTCGCGGAATCGTCTGGACCGCCGAGGGCAAGCCTCTCGCAGGCGCCCAGGTGTTCATCCATAAAGCGGATGAGAACTCGCACCTCACCACAACCAGCGGCGCCGATGGCACGTTTGCGGCACGCGATCTCAAACCGGGCCATTACTGGGTGGCGGCATATGCGGATAAAGCGCAGTTGATGTCGGAGTCCTCAGTCAATCTGGACCTCACAGCCGGACAGACCGTGCACGCCGATGTGACGCTGGGAAGAAGCACGGCGACTTATAGCTTCTTCAAACGCATGATCCGCCGTCTCGACGGACTCCACTGATCCGCATGACGAAGCGTGAAGACCGCCGGCCCGATCCGGGCGACCTGCTGCGCCGCGTGGAAGCGGGCGAGCGCCGCGACGCGCGCGGACGCCTGAAGATTTTTCTGGGCTATGCGCCGCGCGTGGGCAAGTCGCTGCGCATGTTCGAAGAAGGACGGCGGCGGAAGGCGCGCGGGCAGGACGTAGTCGTGGTGGCGCTGCAACAGCCGCCCAGTCCCGATATCCAGGCGGTAGTGGATCGCCTCGAGACCATCCCGCAGGAAGATCAGGGCGCCATCGATCTGGTCGCCGTCTTCCGGCGCCACCCGCAGTTGTGCCTCATCGACGGGCTGGCGCAAAGCAATCCGCCCGGCAGCCGCAATCCGCAGCGCTGGCAGGATGTGCGCGACCTGCTCGACCGCGGAATCAGCGTCATCACCGCCATCAACGTGCAGCATATCCGCGAGCAGCAGGACGCGGTGGAGCGCATCGCTCAAAAGCGCGCCACGCATAGCATTCCGCAGGCGTTTCTGCAGGAGGCGGACGAAATCGAAGTGGTGGATGCGCCGCCGGAGGCGCTGCTCGAAGGCGCCGCCCCGGCGAACATGCCGGACGCCCGGCAGCTTTCCGAGCTGCGCGAGCTGGCGCTGCTGCTGGCCGCCGACGTCATCGACCGGCAATTGCAGGAATACCTGGATGAGCACGGCGTCACCGCGCGATGGGGCGCGCAGGAACGCATCCTGGTGTGCCTGACGCCGAAGAGCAGCGCCGTCGAGATGCTGCGCAGCGGATACCGCAACGCCACGCGGTTTCACGGAGCGTTGCTCGCGGCATACGTGGAGCAGCCCGAGCTAGGCGCCGAAGACCGTGCGCGGCTGGAGCATCACATGGCCCTGGCGCGCGAGATGGGCGCCGAGATTCATTGCCTGGACGGGGCCGATTTCGTGGCGGCGATTCTCGATTTCGGGCGGGAACAGCGGATCACGCAATTGTTCCTGGGCCACAGCTTGCGCGACGCGCACGGGCCGTTTATGCGCAGCCCGGTGGACCGGTTGATCGACGCAGCCGACGAGTTCGACGTGCGCATCTTCCCGCACAGGGACGCGGAATGAGAGGCAAGCTCAAGATCTATCTGGGCTACGCGGCGGGCGTTGGCAAGACGTACCGCATGCTGGAAGAAGCGCAGTTGACGCGGCAGAAAGGCGTCGATGTCGTCATTGGGTACTTCGAGCCGCACGGCCGTAAGCAGACTATCGAGAAGACCGAGGGCCTGGAGATCGTTCCGCGGCGCAAGGTGGCATATGCGGGAACGCAATTCGAGGAGATGGACACCGAGGCGATTCTGCGCCGCAAGCCCGCGGTAGCCATGGTGGATGAATTCGCCCACACTAACGTCCCCGGCAGCGAGCGAGTGAAGCGGTGGCAGGACGTGGATGCGCTGCTCGATGCGGGAATCGACGTGCTGACCACGCTCAATGTGCAGCATCTGGAAAGCCTGAACGACCAGGTATGGGACGTTACCGGCATCCGCGTGCGCGAAACCGTCCCCGATTGGGTTGTGGATGCCGCAGATGAGGTGGTCTTCGTCGATTTGACGCCGCGGGCGCTGCGCAACCGGCTGGAGCGTGGCGTGGTCTATGCGCCGGAAAAGGCGCAGAAGGCCATGGAGAACTTCTTCATCGAAAGCAACCTCACGGCGTTGCGCGAGATGGCTATGAGGCACGCGGCGCACGAGTTGGAAGACAAACTGGAGGCCCCGGAGGCGGGCCAGGCGCCCGTGCTGGAGACCGAGCGCATCTTGATCTGCCTCACGGGGCGGCCCTCATCGGCAATGCTGATCCGCCGCGCGCGGCGAGTGGCCGACTACTTGCAGGCTGGATGTCTGGCGCTGCACGTGTCGAAGGGGCCGGTGATGGATGAAACGGCCGAGCGCCACATGAGCTTCGCGCGCAATCTGCGGATTGAAACGCACATTGTGGAAGGGGAATCCGTCGCGCAGGCCATCGCGGAGTTCGCGCGCAAGGAGCGCGTTACGCAGATCTTCATGGGGCGGTCGGCGCCAATGCCGTGGTGGAAGCGGTTTCAGGAGACCACTGTGCAGCAACTGGTGAGGCAGGCTCGCGATATGCAGATCACGATTGTGGCCGATCGGCGGCGGTAGAGTATTAAGGAATGCAGAGTCTCGAGAACCCACCGAGCCACGCGAGTAAGCCGGCGGATGTCAGCCGCTGGCGAAGCTATCGTCCGCTCGTTTACGGGGCGCCCTGTAGGCCCGGTTCTGTGAGAAGCCGGGGCTGGCTGCTTGCGCTGCTCCTGGCGCCTGGCTTGTGTGCGGGGACGGACACCAACCTGCTAGACGAAGCATTTGGCGACCTGTACAACTTCAATTTTCCGGCCGCGCACCAGGCAGTCGATCGCTATGTTGCCGAACATCCGCAAGAGTCGCTGCCATATTCGGTGCGCGCATCGGGCTACTTGTTCTACGAATTAGACCGCCTTGGGATATTGGAAAGCGAGTTTCTGATCGACGATAAGCGGATCGTCGATAAGAAGGCCAAGACGCCCGATCCGGCGGTGCGCGCGAAGTTTCTCAAGGCAGTGGAAGACGCGACGACACGCGCCGACGTCGCATTGGCAGCCGATCCCAACGACAAGATGGCGCTGCTATCCATGTGTATCGCGGAGGGCGTCAGCACGGACTACATGGCGTTGGTTGAGAAGCATCAGATTCTGAGTCTGGCGCCTGCAAAGAAATCGAATACCTATGCGCAGCGTCTTTTGAAGATCGATCCGAAATACTACGACGCCTATCTCGCCGCGGGATTTTCGGAGTATATGATAGGCAGCCTGCCGTTTTTCATCCGGTGGTTCGTGCATTTCGACAACGTGAACGGCGATAAGAAAGCAGGCATTCAACATGTGGAATTGGTGGCGAACGAGGGACATTTCCTGAAGCCGTTCGCCAAGATTCTGCTGGCCATCGCGGCATTGCGCGACAAGCGGCCTCGCGATGCGCAGAAACTGCTGCAGGAACTGGCGAAAAACTATCCCCAAAATCCGTTGTTCCGCAGTGAGCTGGCTAAGTTGAACGCGAAAATCGGCGCCGATTAGTGGGGCAGCCAATCCTGGCTGCAGCCGGCTTTCAGCCGGCTCTGCGCACCACTCATGCCGCCTCGCTCATGTGCGCCACGTCGCCTAATATCCCAGATTCTTGTTCACCACGTTCCTCAGCGGCTCTCCCTTTCGAAACCGCTCGAAGTTTTCCAGGAAGAATCGCATCGCCTGCTCCAGCCAGTCGGCCGTATGGTCGGCGCAGTGCGGCGAGAGCAACACATTCTCCAATCGATAGAACGGGTGCCCTTCCGGCAACGGCTCGTGCGTGAATACGTCAAGGCCCGCGCCTTTGATGCGTCCCCCGGTAAGCGCCTTGAGCATGGCGTCTTCGTCGATCACCGGGCCGCGGCCGATATTGATCGCCACCGCCGAAGGTTTCATCGCCGCGAACTCGGCCTCGCCGATCATGCCGCGGGTTTCGGGCGTGAGGGGCGCGGAGGCCACGATATAGTCGCATCGGGAAATCATCTCGATGCGGTGTTCCGGCGAATAAATCCGGTCCACCAGCGGGTCCACATTGTATAGCGGCGGCCCGTGGCGCTTCACTGCCAGGACGCGCATTCCCATGGCGCGGACGCGAGTGGCCACGGCGCGGCCGATATCGCCGTAGCCCACAATGCCCACGGTCTGTCCGGAGATTTCGGTAATATCGAACTGCTCCCAGCGGCCGGCCATCTGGTTGCGAATCATGCGGCGGAAATCCTTGGCGAAGTAAAGAATCGCGGCGAGCGCGAATTCGCCCAGCGACTGGCTGAAGACGCCCGTCCCATTCGTCAGCGGCACGGGGCTTTCCACCAGCTCGGGAAAGAGCAGGTTGTCGAGGCCGGCCGAGCGCGAGTGTACCCAGCGGACTTTCGGAGCCATCGCAAACACCTCGCGGAGCAGCGCGCTCGATCCCGACCAGTTGAAGATCGCACTGGCGTCGGGAGCAGCGCGCTCAAAGGCTTCGGGCGAGTTACCTACGGCAATTCCAGTCTTCTCGGGCAGGTCCGCGAGCATGGCGAGCTGCGGGTCGGCTGGGTCGGCCAGCACGAGCAATGTATTATCGTCCATGAGGAGAAAGCTACCACATGTTCGACCTTTCGCTGGAAGTGTTACGGGTGGTGGAAGACGCGGCCATCGCGTCGGCGCGCACCATGGGCATGGGCGACCCGGGCGCGTCCGACCACGCGGCGGTGGAATCCATGCGGCGGTCGCTCGATACCATACCGATCGACGGAACCATCGTCATCGGCGAGGGCGAGCGAGACCAGGCGCCCATGTTGTACATCGGCGAGAGAGTGGGCGCGGCGCCGGAGCCGGGCGATGGCGAGCGCATGAAGGTGGACATCGCGGTGGATCCGCTGGAGGGCACGAACCTGTGCTGTACCGGCGGCGCCGGGGCCATCACCGTGCTGGCGGCGGCGGAATCCGGCGGCCTGCTGCACGCGCCGGATTGTTACATGGAGAAAATCATCGTGGGGCCGGCTGCGAAAGGCGCGGTGGACCTGGACGCGCCGGTGAGGCAGAATCTGAAATCCATCGCGCGGCGCTTACAGCGGGGCGTGGACGATCTGGTAGTGGTGGTGCTCGACCGGCCGCGCCATCAGCAGTTGATCGCCGATATTCGCGGGGCGGGCGCGCGCATCCGGCTGATCTCGGACGGCGATCTTTCGGCCGGCATCGCCGCGGCCGTGGCGGGCACGGGCGTACATGCGGTGATGGGGTCGGGCGGCGCGCCGGAGGGCGTATTGACCGCGGCGGCGCTGCGCTGCCTGAACGGCGAAATTCTGGGGCGGCTGGTGGTGAAAGACGACGAGCAGAAAGAGCGCATGCAGGCGATGGGCATTCGCGACCCGAACCGCATCTACGCCACGCAGGACCTGGCGCCGGGTAAGACGCTGGTGTTCGCGGCCTGCGGAGTGACCGATGGAAACCTGCTGCGCGGCGCGCGTTTCACCGGCGATGGCGCGCACACGCAATCCGTTGTGATGAACTCGACGCCGTCGCGGGTACGTTTCATCGAGACGACGCACCTGGAAAACCGGCCGGACGTCAAGGTGCGGTTCCGGTAAAACGGCGGGGCAGGCTATCCAGCCTGGCCGGCTCACGTGGGGCAAGTATGTAGTATGCGGGCGTAAACAAGCCGATGGCTACCGCGAGATCTGTGACAACCTCTTCACTAAAGACAGCGGCTCTATTGTGACCCTGTCACCCGATGCGCCCGTCGCAAGTGTCCAGGTGACCATCGGTCCCAAAGCTGGAACTCTTACAGGGACGATCACGGATTCGGCGACAGGCCTGCCGGTATATCCGATCACGGATGCTCTTCCCGGGGTGCGTCAGGACGCGGTACTGCGGATCCGTCTTTTGAGGAACTCCTTTGCAAACTATTGATAACACTCAATTGGAGCAGTGCTGGAAATCGGCCAATTTCCGCCGCCAGCGCAAGGCGAGTTCCTCTCCCCGTATGGGCCCGCCACAGCGGGCACGCCGCTTTTGCTGACAACGGGCGGTATTTCGACCAGGTGATAGGCCGGCAGTTTACTGTCCTAATCCCGCCCGACGCAGATTTGGAGCTTGAAGTTCGCGCGCCCGGATACCAGTTGTGGCGCTTCTCGGTGCATGGCGGCCGGCGCGGCAACCCGTTCCGCATTAAGTCCGGGGAGAAACGAGCTTTGCGCATTCAGTTGCGGCCCGACCTGCGCCAATGGACGGCGGCGCACGCTGCTATGAAGATAAGTCACGCTCCGCTCTTCGCTGTGCTGTATGCTTTAACTGCTATGTCGAAGACAATTGCCGGATTTTTCCGTACGCGCGCCGACGGGGAAAGCGCCCAGGACAAGCTTCTCGCAAGCGGATTCACCCGCGACGAGGTGAGCTTTGTCGCCGGCGACACCGGTGGTCACGAACTGCCTGTTCTGGGACCTCTCAGGGGGACCGGCGCCGAATCGGAAGTGGCGCAGGACGCCTACATTGGCGGCGCGATCGGCGTGGCGCTGGGGGTAATCGCGGTCATGATTCCAGGCTTCGGCCTATTGATCGCCGCGGGCCCGCTCGCCATGGCGATCGGCGGCCTGAGCATGGGCGCGGCGGCGGGAGGCATCGTCGGACTTCTGAGAGAGCACGGCATCTCCGAGGACGAAGCCGGATTTTATTCCGAGGGAGTGAGGCGCGGCGGCTCGCTGATCACGGTTCACGGCGTAACCGAGGAAGGCGAAAAGAAGGCGCGCAAGATCATGAAGCAGAACGGCGCAATTGACACCGAGGAATTAGCGGATGAGGAAGATTTGCCGGCTGAGACCGAGATATCGGCGCCAAAGCTAAACTAACTTTGCTTCTCGAGTTTGTACATCCAAGTAGGACAGACCATCGCCTTTCGTGGTCTGTCATCCTCAGGCAAGGCACGGCTGCTTGACAGGGTCGTCTGTCCCACGTCTGACCTGGGCAGAGTGTAGAGACTCCAAGGGCAAGCTCGTCTGTGACACCATCTGGCGCTCACTCGTTTAGCGGCTCACGCTAAACCATGCCAGCCTATTACCTGGTTAGTTGCTTCAATGCGTCGAGAGCTCGCTGCTTCACTGCGGGATCGGGGCCGCTCGCCGCCCGCCGAAGATGTTCCACCGCGCCTTTCGTATCTCCTTTTTCGGCGAGAGCGGTTCCCAAATCCAAATCGGCGCGGCTGAACTCGGGACGTAGCCGCAGGGATTCCTGATACTCGCCAATCGCCGCATCCACGTGGTTCTCGTTCTGCAGGACACTGCCTAACAGCTCGTGCGCTTCCGGCAGATTCGGATCTGTTTGGAGCGCGAGTTCGAGCTGCCGTCTGGCGTCTTCCAAGCGGTTCAAATGGGCCAGAGCCACGGCGAAATTGCAGCGCGCCATGGCGTTATCCGGCTTGGCCTTCAAAGACCGTTCGAAGTGATCGGCGACCTGGGCCAGTTCGCCTTGCGAAGCCAGCAGCGTCCCCAGATTGGCCTGCGCGTCCGCGAAATCGGGCTGGATCCTGAGCGCCCCGAGGAACGCCATTTCCGCATCTTTCGGATTGCCCGTTTCGGCCAAGGCGCTGCCCAGGTTATTGTAGGCCTCCGGCAGATCGGGATCGAGTTCCGCCGATCTTCGGAAGGCGCGGATTTCGTCGGCATTGCGGCCCGCCCGCGAATACAGCTCGCCGAGTGCATACCATCCTCTTGCATCGTCCGGCGCTGCCTGAATTGCACGGTTCAGGGCATCGGCGGCTCGCGGCGCCTGTCCCAATGCCTCCAGAGCGTCTGCCAGCCTGCGTAGCGTCCACGCAGACCTGGGGTCGCGCTCCACGGCCTGTTCGTAAGCGGTAACGGCCTTAGACGCGTCCCCCTTGCTTCGCCACGCTCCTCCCAAAGTGAGATAGAACTCTGCGTTCCCCGGTTTTTGCTTCTCGAGCTCTCTGGTTAATTGCTCGATGCCCTGACTCAAGTTACTTTCATGCTCCACCTGAGCTACTGCCAGATACAATTGGTCGCCGCCGGTTGGCGCCAGAGGCTTGGGGTAATACGGAACAACCTCGCCGTGATACGCCGTCTCTTCGGTTTCGTGGAATTCGGGAGTCTCCGCCAACAGATCCCTGGATGGCTTTCGCCGCTGGATCAAGTGATCGGTGATTACCGCGTGTACCACGTCGTCCGTCCCTCGCTTCGGCATGTGACAGCCCACGCAATCGGTAGCGGAGGTATGCTTAGTTGCTTCTACCAGACTGTCAAACGCGCCGCTGTGACACTGGCGGCAAACGGCGTTGTAATGCATTGCCGCTTCCTCACCGCGAGGAATCCGATGCGGATTATGACACGTCAGGCAAGTCAGTGCGCCTTTACTTCGCAAGAAACACTGAGACTCCCGAAGGCGCACCACCGAACTTACAATCTCAAACTTCGGCTGGCTCCCGGCCGCGGCCGCTGGTGCAGTTGACGGCTGCGCGGTCGAAAAACAGCAGGAAGCCGCTGAGCGGCTGACCGGCGTGGTAAGAGAATGGTCCGCGGTCGAATCGCCGGATGGCCGCCGGAAGGCGCAGGCTGGTGGTTTGCAGGTGGCACTGCATGCAGACCTCCATCTGCCGGTCTCCGCTCAACCGCGCGGGATTCACCATCGTCCGGCGGATATCCTCCTGACGCGCGCCCTGCGCCTGAGCAACCCGCACGTGTCCGCCACCGGGGCCATGGCAGCGTTGGCAATCGATTCCCTCCGGAATGGGGTCAAGATACGCCGGCACGCTGTTCGCCCGCTCATCACCGGCGGGAATGCGCGGGTAGCTATTGTGCCAAAACATACACTCGTAAGCGACCTTCGAGGCCGCGTTGGCGGACCTGATTGTCAACTCGATTACTGCCGATGCCCGAACCATCAATGTCCGGTTCTCCGTCCACAGCGACCCCTGCATCGCCGTCATCGACGACGGTACTGGCATGTCCTCGGCGGAGCTAACCGGCGCGATGCGCCATCAGTTGGCAGTCGTCCTCTCAACCATCCCGCCCTCCAAGTCTCTGTATTCCACGAACTCCCGCGCTACACTCGAATCGGGTCGCAAGCCCGCATCCGCATGGCTTATTTATTTTTGACCGGCCTTTCGCGAAAACGCTTGGTCATCTCACCGCATCGTCCGAAGGTTTCTCCTGACGAGGTTATATGATGGAAAGGTGTCCGCCGCCTGGCGTTCGGCCTTGGCGCTGCTGACCTTCAGCGGCTCGCTCTTCTCGCAGTCTTACACCGCCCCCGCGGGTATCCGGCAGGCGGTCCGGCGCGCTGGCGCATCCATCCTGCCCGGCGGCCGTGTCATCGCCCCATTTGGACGGGAATATGTCACCGGCCCCGGTCCTTTCGCGCTGGCGGTCAGTCCATCCGGCCGCAGCGCGGTCACGGCGAACGCCGGCCCGTGGCGCTATTCGCTTACTGTTGCGGACCGCGACAAGGCGGGCCATTGGGAGCCGCGGCAGATTGCGTCCCGTTCTCTGGGCTGGCTGCAGGAGTTCGGCGCCTCCGATTGGAAAGGCGTCTCCATCGGCGTGGCGTTCTCGGGCGAGCGCGCCGTCTACGTCTCGGAAGGGAACTCCGGCTGCGTCTCCCTCTTCGACTCCAACGACGAGCGCCGCCGCACCATCGATATCAACCAGGGCGGCTTCTCCGCCAGCTATACCGGCGATCTGGCTTTCGATTCCGCGCGCGGCATCCTCTACGCCGCCGACCAAGCCAACTTCCGCATCGCCGCCATCGACGTGAAATCGCGCCAGGTGGTGGCCTCCGTGCGCGTGGGCCGGCTCCCCTTCGCCTTGACGCTTTCGCCCGACCGCAAGACTCTCTACGTCACCAACGTAGGAATCTACGAATACCATGCGCTTCCCAAGCCTCTGCAGTTTCCCTCGGCGGCTTTGATCGAGACCGGCGAAAATGACAGGCCAGGAGGCCTGTCCCACTTGGAATCTAACTCGCTCGCCATCGTGGATGTCTCCACGCCCGCCGCCGCGAAACTGGTCGCATTCGTGCGCACCGGCATCAGTCCCTCGGGCGTGGTAGCTACCGCGGATCGCGTCTTCGTCTCGAATGCGGGCGACGATTCCATTGTGGAGATCGATGCGAAGACTCACACCATCGTCAACCGCATCACCATCTCCATTCCCGGATTGGAGCAGTTCCGCGGCGTGATCCCGCTCGGCATGGCGTATGACGAAGCCTCCGGCTGGCTGCTGGTGGCTGAGGCTGGAATCAACGCAGTCGGCGTGGTCGATACCCGCCAGCATCGCGTGCTCGGCCACATTCCCGCGGCATGGTATCCCACGCGCGTGGCCATCGATGACGGCGAGGTGCTGGTGGCCAACGCCAGAGGACACGGCATCGGTCCGGATGCGCCCACCGCGATCTCGATGCGCGGCTCCTTGTTGCCCAGCCAGCTATACCAAGGGACGCTCTCTATCTTTCCCCTACCCGCCGTCGAAGTTCTTGCGGCGCTCACCGGGACCGTGATGCGCGCCAACGGCTTCGCGCCGCCGCGCCCCCCTTTGCCCGCGCCGCCGGCGGGCGTTCGCCACGTGGTGCTGATCGTGAAGGAGAGCCGCAGCTACGACGAGATTCTGGGCGGTCTGGCCGGCGCCTCGAACGGCCGCGCCATGGGAGATGCGGGGCTGGCGCGGTACGGAACCAACGGCACCGTCGACGGCGGTCACCAGCGCTTCAGCATGAAGGACGTCCACGTGACGCCCAACCATCAGGCCATCGCGCGCCAGTGGGCCTTCAGCGACAATTTCTACGCCGATTCCGATGGCGCCATCGACGGGCGCCATTGGCTCACCGGCGTGTACCCTAACGCCTGGACCGAAAGCTCGCTGCTGGCGGCCTACGGCAACATGAAGGATTTCCGCCTGGGCGCCGCGCCGGGGCGTCTCTCGTTCCCCGGTTCCGCTTCGTCCGTGCAGCCCGAAGACGTGGGCGCCGCCGGAACGCTGTGGAGCCACCTGGCCAGCCACGGAATTTCGTTCTACAACTTCGGCGCGGGACTCGATCTGCCAGGCGCAGCCGGGCGATTCGTTACCGACATGCCGATGCCCGCCGAGCTTTACTCGCGGACCTCGCGCGAATATCCGGGCTTCAATATGTCCATCCCAGATCAGGACCGCGCCACCGTCTTCATTCGCGAAGTGGATGAAAAATTCGTGAAGACCGGCGCCGGTCTGCCGCAGTTTCTCTTCGTCTATCTTCCCGGCGATGCCACAGCCGCGCCGCGGCCCGACAGCGGTTACGCGTACAAGGAATCGTTCGTCGCCGATAACGACCTGGCGCTGGGCAGAATCATGCAGTATCTTTCAAGCACGAACTGGTGGAAGGAAACAGCCGTCTTTGTGACGGAATCTTCCGCGCTGGGCGGCATCGATCACATTCATGCCAACCGGACCGTTTTGCTGGCGGCCGGCCCGTGGGTAAGGCGCAGTTACGTGTCGCACATAAACACCAGCTTTCCCGGCCTGCTGAAAACGATTTACTGGCTGCTGGGATTGCCGCCGCAGAATCTCTTCGACGCCTCGGCGGCCGATCTGCGGGATTGCTTCACGTCGACGCCGGATTTTGCGCCGTATCGGGTAGTGAACGGAGACCGGCGGATTTTCAGCGTGCCCGCGGGGGCGCAGGTTCATTGAGATGGACGCCAGGTCGTAGCTCCGTTCGGAGCCGCGCGCGTCAGCAAGCGGTTTTTTGAGTAGCACCGAATCCTGCGTCCAAGAACTACACCGCCCGCACACTCTGCGTTAATCGCGCCACAGTACCGTTTGTGCAAGCGCTCGCGTCACACTAACATGGGTAGAGGATGAGGTTCGCGCTGCTCTTTGTCCTGAGCCTGGTTCCTCTGGGCCGGGCCGGCTCTTCGGATTTTTTCACGCCGCAGCACCGGGTGTCGGGAATCGGCGTGGAGCGCGACGATATATCGAGCGATCTGCTCGATGTCCGCACCGATCGCATGATCCAATCGCAGACCTTCGCCATCATGCGCGATCCGCAGGCGCTTAACGGCGCGAAGCGTATCACCGGCAATGCCAAGCTGCAGGCGCTGTTCAAAGCCGCCGGGCAACGCAGCGGATTTCCGCCGGCGCTGATCGAAGCCATCTCTTACCTGGAAAGCTGGGGCGACCCGAAGGCGGAGAGCCCGTCCGGCCCGAAGGGCATCATGCAGATCTCCGCGGCCACGGCGCGTTCCATGAAGCTGAAGGTGGCCATCGCCACGCGTTACAAGGTCACGCGCGAGAAGGTCGCGGTGAAATCGGCGAGCGGCAAGACAAGATACAAGACGGTGACCCACAAGACCCCGTACACGGTAACCCTCCGCGACGACCGCTTAACGCCCGACCGCGCCATCCCCGCGGCGGCCGTTTATCTGGCCGGCCTCGAGCAGAAATTTGGTGGGCGCGATTGGGCCGTCTTTGCGTATCACTGCGGCGCCGGCTGCGTGGGCGAGATGCTCGAGCTGACGCGCCAGGCGCGTGGCATTCCGAAGGACCAGATCACCGTGCCGCGCATGTTTTTTTCGAGCAGTCCGGCGTGGAATCGCGAGTTGTACCAGGCCATAGAGCAGCAAATGCAGCGCGATTATTCGCCGACCTATTACTTCCGCGTAATGCGCGCGGAACAGTTGCTGGCGCTCTACCGGAGCGATCCGCTCGCATTCGAGACGCTGTTCAACCAGTACAAGAGCGATTTTGTGGCCGCCGGGCGCGCGCCGCACCGCCTTTCCGTCTGGCTGAAGCGCGACGATCTGGTATTCCATAGCGGCGACGATATTCGCGCCGACCTGGGCAAGCGCCTCGTCCGCGCGCTGGACCGTCCGGAGTTCTTCGGATACAGGCTGAACATCGCGCCGGATTCGCCCGCGAACCTGGAGTCTTACTCCCAGGCGTCGCCCTCGGCCATAGGCACGCTGATTTACATTGCGTTCGAAACGCGAAGGCTGGACGAAGCGCTCCATCCGAAAGGCGAGAAATATCTTCCGCTGCCGGTGAGCTCGCTGGTGGAATCGGAAGATTTTGCGCGCCAGCTAGGCCAGCACGAGGCGCTGGCGCACACTTCCGGGCAAGTGTTCGACGTCGACTATTCGGGCTTGCCCCCGGGCGAATTGGAGTGCCTGCGGTTCGTGCTCGACGACTTGGGCTGGGACGGCTATCTGGGCTTCATCGACGAGGGCCGCGACAATCTGCATATCGGATGCTCGCCCACCACGCGCGATTTCTTCGCGACGGTGTTCCAGGAAGCGGTAGGGAAACAGCCGGCCGAGTGAGGGAGTGCTCCGGCTATGGCGTTCGGATCATCCTTCAGAAAGGCAACCCTGAGTCCGTGCGGCCGCCGCGGCGAACCCGTTCAAACCGAGCGGCAGGCGTCCCTTGGCGGGTAGCGTCCGTGACGGCGGAAACCGGCGGGCGCTCTTGGTCGGACAGACCATCGCCTTTCGTGGTCTGTTACCGAGCCCCTTCTACCCGCGAAATTTGATGAAAAACTCCGGAGGCCCGCTGCCCCGCAAATCATCCCTGAATCCGCAGATCTTTGCCTTGCCAGAAGACTTCGCGCAATTCGCGCTTGAGGATCTTGCCGGTTCCGGTCTTCGGCAGCGGTTCCTCGCCGAACACAAACCGGCGCGGCATTTTGAATTTGGCGATGCGGCCTTGCAGGAAGTCGCAAAGCTCGCGCTCGGTGAGTTGCCGGCCGGGCTTTACCACCACATAGGCCGCGGGCACTTCGCCCCATTGCGGATCGGGCGCGGAGACCACCGCGCATTCGAACACCGCGGGGTGCGCGAAGATGGCGCGCTCCACTTCAATAGACGAAATATTCTCGCCGCCGCTGATGATGATGTCCTTCTTGCGGTCGACGATGTTGATGTAGGTCTCGTCGTCCCACACGGCCATGTCGCCGGTGCGCAGCCACGCGCCTGACATCACGGCCGCGGTGGCTTCGGGCTCCCGGTAATAGCCATCCATCACCAGATCGCCGCGGATTACGATTTCGCCGATGGTTTGCATGTCGCGCGGCACGTCGTGCATGTGGGCGTCCACCACGCGGATTTCGCAGCCGGGAACGGGCCAGCCGGTGTATGCGAGATGGCGCACGCGGTCTTCCTCATCGGCGTAGACTACGGTGCTCTTGGTGCGGGCGGAGGTGGCCACCGGGCTGGTTTCGGTGAGTCCATAACCGGCCTGCACGCGGCACGGGAACACCTTTTCCATGCGCGCCACGAGCTCGGGTGAAGACGCCGCTCCGCCCAGATTGATTTCGCGCATGCTCGAAAGATCGAACTTGCCGATGTCCGGATGGTTCAGCAGCGCGTTAGCCATGGTGGGCACCAGCGACATGCCCGTGGCGCGTTCTTCCTGAATGAGCTGCAGCACGTGCGCGGGGTCGAAGCGGCGCACCATCACCTGCTTGATGCCGTACATGGTGGAGGAGTGCGCGCGGCCCCATCCATTGGCGTGGAACAGCGGTATGGTATGCAACTCGACGCTATTATCTTCGTGGGTGAAGATGGCGGCCACGGAAAACGCGTGCAGATACAAGGTGCGGTGCGACAGCATGACGCCCTTGGGAGTGCCGGTGGAACCGCTGGTGTAGAACAGCTCGGCGATGGCGGTTTCATCGACGGCCATCGGGTCGGGCCGCTCGATGCGGCCGCGGGAAAGCAGCTCCTCATAGGCCTCGCCGGTTTCGACGAATCGATGCACCGCGGGGCACGCGCTGCGCAAGTGATCTACCAGAGGCGCGAAATCCGGCTCGTAAATCAGGACGCGCGGCTCGGCGTGATTGAGAATGACTGTCAGTTCAGATGGCGTCAGCCGCACGTTAAGCGGCATCACGATGGCGCCTGCCAACAACACCCCGAAGTAGCCTTCCAGAAGCTGGTGCGTATTGAAGCTGAGATAGCCGACGCGGTCGCCGGGGGCCACCCCTTCGGACAGCAATCCGGCTGCGAGGCGCTCGCAGCGCTCGCCGAATTCGGCGTAGGTGAAGCGGGCGGCGCCGCAGACTAAGCCTAACTTCTTGCCGTAGAGATCGATGGCCCGGTAGAGGCATCGGATCGGCGATAGGGGCACGTGCATTATTAGAGGGTACTACTTGAGAGCGTGCGGGGCATGTCCCCGCGACGGTGTGGCCGTTGCCCATGGCGATCGCTTTATCCGGCTGGCCGGCGCTCCAGCCCTCCGCGAAGACTGGCGGCGCGGGCTTATCTTTTAGGGTTGCCTTCGGGCGCGCCGGCTTTGGCCCAGGACGGCGATCGGCGCGATCCGTTCGTCGGTGAGGCGGCGCTCATGCTGGAATTTGCCGTAACCGGGCGCGGGCTTCCACGGCGGCATAAAGCGCTTTTCGGCGACCGTGGCGATGAGGCCGGCGCGCTTGGCAGCGTCCTCGTAAGGAGCCGCGGAGAAATAACCTGTACATTCAGACCCAACCGCTTCCTAACGCGCGCGGCTCGGTAATGCGCATTTGACAGAGCCGCGACCGTAAGGGAGCGGTTGCGCACCTTCGAAACATTTGGTCACCTTATTGTTTCGCGGCCCCTAAGACCTAAGTAAGCAGCGAAAACCGGGCTACTTCCCCGGGGCGGTGACAGAGCGCGCTGGGCGTTGAGTATGGGCGCGATGTCTTTGTTGTAAGTGGGCGTCGCCGCGCTCATCGGCTGAAGAACCGTAAACACGGCTAGCAGCGCCAGTGGTAAGTGCGTGTCGCGAAATAAGCTTGCGGCCGAAGCGGGTTCTCACGATTGCGAACGCTGCACGCAGAAGTGCGCCGCGGCCCCGAACGGCGACTATTTCCGTTCGCCCTGGAGATGTCCCTTCACCGCCGCCTTTGGCGTGAGCAGCTGCTGGAACTGGGCCTCGGGCAGGCTTGCCGAAATGTTTACAGTTGAGCCCGCCGCCGTCACTGTCAGCGATTTCGCGAACGCCGCGGCGCCGGGATTCTGCGCCGTTTGCATTTGCGCAAGATTGCCGAGCAGTTGCAGCAAGCCCGCCAGCGCCGTGGCATCCTCCGCCGTATCGCTCTGCGCTTGCGCCGTGAACGCTACGCTTGAGCCGAACTTTACGCCCACATAGCCGCTCTGCACCTGCTGCAGTATGTTGGCGGGAATGGTCACGCCGCCGACGGCCGGGGGTTTGGGGTCGCTCGCAGGAGCCAATGCCGCCGGGGATATGGTGGATAAAGCCCACGCATCTTCCGTCACGCTCAACTGGTTGGCCTGGGTGACCAATGCAGGCGGCAGCGTCGCCGGCGCGGCCTCCCGGTCAATCGCGGCCTTCACGTTGGCTACGCTGCCGGCAATCATCACCGACGCGTCCGGGAACGCGATGCCTTCGGTCTTCTTGGGGCTCTCTATAATGATGACGCCCTTGTACGTTTCCTGCGTGGCGCCGTTGGCTGTGGCCGCGGCCGCGATTTTGGCGGGGTTGAAGACGCCGCTGGCCAGCGCCAGCGAATTGGCGGCTCCGGGAGCGCCGTTAGAAACCAGCAGCAGCTCGATCAAATCCTGCCGCGGGTCGAAGCCGGTCTCGGCGACCAACTGCTGAAAATGGCTGCTCTCCATCTGGCTCAACAGAAATTGCCCGAACGGCGAAAGCCTCGCCTGCATCACGTTGACATCCGACATCACTTTGACGTCGGCCATCACCAGTTTCATCAATTGCGGGTCGGCGGCCGGCAGCGCGCCGGCAAAAACGCTCAAAAGCGATGCGGTGGTAAGAACTCTTGCCTTCATATCATCCAGGACGCGGGTCCTGCCCCATTATTAACGGCGATTCCAGGACAACCGGGATCTGGTCCACGATTTCTATGCCAAACCCCTCCAAAGCAACTACTTTCCGGGGATGGTTGGTCAGCAGCCGGATCGTATGCAGCCCAAGATCCGAGAGAATCTGCGCGCCGATTCCGTGCTCGTGCTGCGAGCGTTGCGGCTCGCGCCCATGCAGCGCCGCGCGGCGCGGACCGGTCTCGTGCAGATAGACCAGCACGCCCATACCCTCTTCCGCAATCGCGCGCAGCGAGGCGCGCATCATGCGTCCGCACTCGCACATGGTGGAGCCGAATACGTCGCCATACACGCACCGCGAATGCATCCGCACCAGCACGCGCTCGCGCCCCTGCACCTCGCCGTGGACCAGTGCCAGATGCTCTTCGGGATCCAAATCGCTCGCGTAGCCGATGCTGCGGAACCCGCCGAACTCGGTCTCGATGCAGCTTTCGGCCGCGCGGCGAATGAAGCGCTCGGTCTTCAAGCGATAGCGGATCAGGTCCGCCACGGACGCCATTTTCAGGCCGTGCCGCGCGCAGAACTCCACCAGGTGCGGCACGCGCGCCATGGTGCCGTCCTCATTCATAATCTCGCAGATGACGCCCGCCGGCGCGAGCCCCGCGAGCCGCGCCAGGTCCGAAGCTGCTTCGGTCTGTCCCGCCCGAACCAGCACCCCGCCTTCGCGCGCCCGCAACGGGAACACGTGGCCGGGCCGGGCCAGATCGGGCGGCTTGCAGTCCGGGTCGATGGCTTTCAAGATGGTGCGCGTCCGGTCTAGCGCGGAGATGCCGGTTGTAACCCCTTCGCGCGCATCGATGGATTCGCAAAACGCCGTCCCGAAATTGGAGGTATTGCGCGGCGTCATCAGCGGCAGGCGCAACGCGTCGCACCGCTCCGGCGTAAGTGAGAGACAGATCAGCCCGCGGCCGTGCGTCGCCATGAAATTGACGATTTCCGGCGTGATCTTTTCGGCGGCGATGGTGAGGTCGCCTTCGTTTTCGCGGTCCTCATCGTCTACGACCACCACCATGCGTCCGGCGCGGATGTCGTCGATGGCGTCCGCGATAGGGACAAAGGGCATGATTCATTGTAGCGGTGGGGCAGCCAATCCTGGCTGCAGCCGCCTTTCAGGCGGCTCTTCGCATTACCCGCCCGTCTCGCGGCGAAATGGGCAAGCTGAGGCATAACCCACCTCTTCTACAGCGGCGTCGCATGGCCGTGCTGCGACCGATTCAAAATCTCGTCCGCCAGCCCTTGCGGGTCGTCCACATTGTGCAGCGTCAGGCGGCTGGCTTCGCCCGCGGTCTCAATCGAGATATTGCCCACGCCGAACATCCGCTGCGTCATGCGCTGATCGACGCGGACGTCCTGCACTTTGCTGAGCTGAATGGTTCGTGTGGATTTCGATGGGAAGCCGGACTCGTAACGAAGACGGTCGCCGGTAATCGTAGCTTTCGTCAGGCTTCGTTTTATCCACTGGGCCAGGGGCCATAGCAAAATCAGCGGCGGCACGGCCATCACCCAGCGCACTTGATCCGGCCATTCCACCAGGTAGGCGACCTCAAGGGTCAGAAAGACGACTGCTGCAAGGAGGGTTCCGGCCTTCAGGAACTTGGCTGTCGGTTGAATAGTAAGGTCCGCCATGGTACTGTGCTCCGTCGAACGATTGTATCGCGGCGATGGGTCGGGCTGCGCGGAATGCAGTAGAGTTACGTCCCTGGGCTGTCGCGCCCATTCCGGCGCTTGCTTCTAAGAAGCGTACTGGGAGTGTTTTCCCGAATCCAAGTCTCGACTTCCACCCGAAGCCTCTCTGCGAGTTGGTGCATTTCGTCTGCTTCGAGGTCGGAGATTCCACCAGCACGCTCGTAATCCGAATGTTCCTCTTCTTTCGAAACGTATCGAGCGTCCCGATGGTTGCTGCGTCTACGCCGAGTGTCAACCCCAAAGACTCGATCACGCGGTAGTAGTGGTTCACGCGTTCCGCCTGGAAGCCAGCCGCGGCCAGCGCCGCCGATGCGAGTTGGAGGGCGGCGTTATAAGAAATATTGAACCGCCAGTCGTTGTGAAGGCCGGGCGTCTCGGAAGCTGTCAGGTCCCTATCGGCTACGGCGAACAGATCGGCGATTTCTTGCCGGCTTGTTTTGTGCTCCTTGAGCCACCCGAATTTGCGCCAATATTGTAAGCTCGCGCTCTTCGCCTATCAGGAAAATCTTCCGGCCGGCAACCACGCTGGAGACGAAGTGCTGGCCTTCGGCAAGTTTACGACAGAACTCGTCAGTGGGGTAGACCGATGGGTTAATCTCGCGGCCAATCTCGCGCTGCGCTCCGGCGATTGCCGAGACGACATCTGTAAGGGAGAGGTTGTCGCCAACTACCATGACATCCACATCGCTAGCGGAGGTTTCAGTTCCCGCCGCCACTGAGCCAAAGACGAAGGCAACGCGGATGCGGTCTGCGATACTCTCCAAAGCCTCTTTAATCGCCTGGGCTGCTCCGAAGGTCTTGCGAACGATACTCTGAAGATCCGCGAATATTGGACATTGGCGATTTGCCTGGAAGTAAACCTGACGGCCCTCCACAGTTCGAGTGAGGATGCCGGACCGCGAAAGACGTTCCAAATCTCTCTGCACGGCGCCTGACCCAAGCCCTACTGCCTGGATCATTCGGCGCTGATAGAATCGCTCGTCAGGGCGCCCGAAAAGCAAGGCAAGTATCCGTTGCCGTGTTTGCCCGAAGAGGGTCTCTCCGAGCGGGCTTTTTGAGGACACAGCATCGGCACCCATATTGGGTACTAAGATACCCATTTAGGGTATATAAGGTCAATGCAGGCAAAAGCGCCCGGTCCGGCTTCCTGGCCGTCGACGCGCCGGAGTCGCGGTCCGCAGGCCGACCGGCCAGGAGGCCGGCCCCACATCACTTCTTGGGTGCGGCCTTCTTTGACCCCGGCTTCGGCGCCATTGCATCGTCGATGCTTTTCAGGTTCAGCGCGGCCTGTGTGCGGGCTCCGTCATAAATGGAATTAGGCGGGTCAAGCACCCGCACCGCGCGTGCGTAAAGCGCCGCCGCGGTAGAGAGGTCTCCCGCTTCGCGTGCATGTCCGGCCTCGGTGGAGAGCCCCGCGGCCAGCGAATTGGCGCGGATTGCGTTGGCCCGCTCGAACGCTTCCCTGGCCTGATCGTTCTTCTTCTGCGCAGCGTAGAAGATTCCAACCTTATCGAGCGCCAGCGCCAGCATAGGATGCGTCTCGCCCACTGACTTGCTCCAGAGGTGGATCAGCCGCTGATACACCGGCTCAGCTTCGTCGAACTTGTCCTGCCCGAAATACGAATAGGCCAAGCCGTCCAGCGTGGCCAGCAGATCGGCATTTTCGCTGCCCAGCACGGATTCGCGGATCACCAGCACGCGGCGGAAGATGGATTCGGCCTTGTCGTAAGTATGGAGCGCCAGGTAAACCGCGCCCAGGCGGTCGAGATCGGGCACCAGGGAAACGTCCAGTTGGCCGGAGATGGCGCCGCGAATCGCAGCCGCGGTTTCCAATTGCTCGGCCGCGTCGGGGAAATTCTTTTCGTCCATATAGATCTGGCCCATCAGGCTGTAGTCCTCGGCCATGGCGATGGTCCGGAATCCCGAGAGCCCCTGGTGCTTGGACATCACCGACAAAAGCACCACGCGGGCTTGCGCGAAGTTCTCCATGGCGCGATAGAGATTCACCTGCAACACTCGGTCGATGAGGACGGCGGGGTCGTCCCTCGAAATCTGATCCCAGCGCCATTGAATCGCGCTCTGCAGATAATCGATGGCGGCCTCGTACCGGCCCAGTGCGCCACTCACCGCGGCGAGGCGCTTCAGCACGTCGTAGCGCTGCGGATTCTCCGGCGCGGTTTGCTCAATCGCCTGGCGGGCCTGTTCATATAGGTCGAGACTGGCCTGGTAATCGTGGTGCATATACCTGGCATTTGCGGCGGCGAGCGTTTCCTGGATGCCGGGCGGGGCAATGCCGGGCGGAAGCTGCTGGGCGGCCATGCCGCAGACCAGGGCGAGGAAAGCAAAAACACGCATGCTAGTTATGTAGTACTAATTTATTAGCGTTGTCAATGAAATTGTCGGGAAAATTATGGAACCCGCGGATTCCCCGGCGGCGCAAGGGCGTTAAAGTGAGGCCCGCTGCCAAGGTTCGGCCCCGTGGCTTAGGCCTAATCTCCGTTGTTTCGGTCGCTAACTCCAGGACCGGACCTCTTTAGGCCTTTGCTAGTGGGAAGTCATAAGCGTTGTATCGAAGGGGATTTCGCGACAGCTAGCCGGCGCCGCCGGTCGGTTGTTACGGTTTGCGCCTTTGACGTCCAAGTGGCGCGAAGGCAAATCGCCGGCGGCAAGCCGGCTTGTCTTTCGCTATCCGGCCGTGGAACGTCCCCTCTGTCTGCGTGGCCGGCAATACGGCTTGGCGCCGTACTCCTGACCTTCGGGTTGGCGATGAGTACGAAGGCCTTCGAGTGGTAGGGGCTGTTGGTCGATTGCAGATTCCGAGCAAGGGCCATTTCGGCTGTCATATAATTCCCTGAACGACGAGGAGTTCACATTGCCGGCGCACGACAAAGCAACCGGGGATCTTTCGCGCCGGTTCCCTACCACGTCGTGGTCCTTGATTGTTACCGCCGGCCGCCACACATCTGGTTCCGCGGACGCGCTGAGCGCGCTATGCGCCGCCTATTGGATGCCGGTTTATCACTTCATCCGTCGAAAAGGATATTCGCGGGAGGAGTCTGAAGACTTGAGTCAGGCGTTCTTCGCGCGTGTCCTGGAGCACGGTACGCTGGCCGAAGCGCGCCGGGAACGCGGCAGGTTTCGTTCATTTCTGCTGGTTTCGGTCACTCACTTTCTGTCGAATGAATGGGACCGGTCGCAAGCCCGGAAGCGCGGCGGGGGAGCCGTTGCGCTGTCATTCGATTTCGAGTGCGGCGAAGAGAAATATACTCGCGAGCCTTGCCACCACGTCACGCCTGAAGTGCTATTCGCGCGCCGATGGACCGCGGCGTTACTCGATCGTGTGCTGGGCTGCCAGCGCGAGGAGTACGCCCGCCGAGGCCAGGCCGCGCAGTTCGATCTGCTGCGAGTGTTTCTTAGCGGCGATCCGGACGGAGGCACACGCCAGGGAACATACCAGGAGCTGGCCGGCAAATTGCAGATGAGCGACGGCGCGGTCCGAACCGCCGTGCACCGCTTGCGCCGGAGGTATGCCGAACTGCTGCGGGAGGAGATCGCAGCCACCGTGGCCGATCCGCGAGAGGTGGATGACGAGATTCGTTTTCTCCTGGCAGCCCTGGAACGTGTGTAACATTCGCCGCGGATTGCTTTACTACCGTACAGAGACCACGTAAATGACAACCGGAAAATGTTGCCCCGAGTGCGGTGGACCTTTGACGGCCTCGCCGCAAGAGGGTATGTGCCCACGATGTCTGTTGGCCGCCGCCCTACGCCATCCCGCCGCGGCTGCCGCCACCGGCCTACCGGCGCCGGGCGACTGGATCGGGGGTTACCGGGTGCTGGGTTTGTTGGGTGAGGGCGGAATGGGGATGGTCTATTTGGCCGAGCAGGAACGGCCCATCGCCCGCCAGGTGGCAGTGAAGATTATCAAGCTGGGGATGGACACCCGGGCTGTACTGGCGCGTTTTCAGTCCGAGCAACAGGCGCTGGCCCTCATGGACCACCCCAGTATCGCGCACGTGTACGAGGCGGGGGCGACTGCGGAGGGCCGGCCGTACTTCGCCATGGAGTACGTGCCCGGAGTGCCCATCACGGATTACTGCGATCGCCACCACCTGGGGACACGCAAACGGCTCGAATTGTTTTTGCAAGCCGCCGGCGCCGTCCAGCACGCGCATCAGAAAGGCGTCATTCACCGCGACCTGAAACCTTCCAATATTCTCATTACCGAGCGCGATGGGGAGCCGGTACTGAAAGTCATCGACTTCGGACTGGCCAAGGCTACCGAAAAGCAGCTCGCCGAGGAGACGCTATTCACCGAGGCCGGCGTATTGATCGGCACTCCCGAGTACATGAGCCCGGAACAGGCGCTCGGCGCGCGGGACATCGACACCCGTACCGACATTTACTCTCTGGGGGCGGTGCTCTACGAGTTGTTGGTGGGAACGGCGCCGTTCGATTCGAAATCTCTGCGGGCCGGTGGATACGACGAGATTCGGCGCATCATTCGCGATGACGATCCACCCCTGCCCACATCCCGCCTGCAGGGGTTGGGGGCGGAAGCGGCCGAAGTCGCTTCCCGCCGGTCAACCGATGCCGGCGGGCTCAGAAAGGAGCTGCTGGGGGACCTGGATTGGATCGCCATGAAAGCCCTCGAAAAGGAATCCTCCCGCCGTTATCCGTCGGCGTCCGAAATGGCCGCCGACATTCAGCGCCATCTGCGGGACGAGCCGGTGAGCGCCGGGCTCGCGGGTCCGGTCTACCGGTCCCGCAAGTTCATTCGCAAGCATCGGCTCGGCGTGGCCAGCGCGGCCGCCATCCTGGTTTTAGGCGTGGCGATTTTTTCGGCCGCGTATATCAGAGTCCGGCATGAGCGCGCCAGCGCGTTGCGCGCCAGCTATCGGGCCAATGTGGCGGCGGCGGAATTGCTGTTGCGCGAGCACCAGCCGTTTGAGGCGCGCGAGCATTTGCAAAGCTGCGACCCGGAGTTACGGAATTGGGAATGGCGGTACCTGTGGCGCCAGACGGACACCAGCCTGGCGCGAATGCGGCCGCAAGGTGAGTTCCGTAACGCTCCCTTCCCGTCGACGATCGGATTCGCCGGATCGCGGATCTGCTGGAATACGCAAACCAGCGTCGAGTGTTGGGATGGTCCGGGTTATGCGAGCCCGGTGATTTTCAAGTTCCACGGGGTGCTCGCCATGAGCCAGGATGGCGAGCTGGCGGTAACGGACGACGGCGGTGTCAGGGTGGTGGAAGTTGTCTCCGGTAAGACTGTCTCCATCTGCGCCGATTGCAAAACTGCTAGCGAGACGGCTTATTATGCCGTCTTCAGCCCGGACAAGAGCCGTATCGCCATGCCCTCCGGGCCGGGCACCATTGTGTGGGAAGCTCGCACCGGAAAGACTCTGGCAAGAATACCCGCCGGGCACGTTCTCGCTTTCAGCCCGGACGGCGCCGAGCTTGCCTTGGGCAAGCTCGAATTGTGGAGCGTGGACAAGCCGCACAGGGTCGCCTCGCTGAACCCCGGCGGATACGTATACAGCGCGGCATTCAGCCCCGACGGCACACGCCTGGTTTCCGGATCTATGGAGGGTTCCATCCGGGTATGGAACTTGAAATCGCTGACTGAACCGGCGGTGCTCGCGATTACCGGCCCGCAGGTGCAAGCCGTTGCGTTTAGCCCCGATGGCCGGCGGGTGGCCGCCGTCGGCTACGACCGGGCAGTTCGGATCTGGCTCGACGACAAGCTTATGACAAGTCTGGCCGGCTTCGATTTTCCGACGGCAAACTCAGTTGCTTTCAGCCCGGACGGCAAGCGGTTGGTCGCAGGCTGGGAATGCTGCGAATTGGCGGTGTGGGATGCCACCTCCTATGGCGGCCAGTTCCTGCCTCTGGCGCCGGGTAAGGCGACCGCAATGGCTGTGAGCACCGGCGGCGCGCTGATGGCAGCGGGATTCGAGGACGGCCGTGTCGCGATCTATGGATTGGACGGAACCCTGGTGCGCGGATGGACGACTGGCGAGGGTCGAATTGAAGCTATGGCTTTCAGCCCCGATGGCAAGAACCTGCTGACGGGTGGCCAGCGAGGCGCCGCTCAGGTGTGGGATGTGGCCTCCGGCACCCCGGGTATCGAGTTGCGAGGCCACGGCGCAGCCATCGCGGCGGTAGCCTACAGCCCGGACGGCAAGCGCCTGGCAACCGGATCGGCCGACCATACCGCACGACTTTGGGATGCAGATTCCGGACGAGCAATTACAATCACCCTCAGAGATCCCGTGAACTCGGTGTCCTTCTCGCCGGACGGCAGCGGCCTGCTCACCGCTGCCGGGGACACCTCGCTTTCTACAACGGGCGAACCGCCCGTTCGTCTGTGGGACGCGTCCACCGGCCGCTTGTTGAGGGAGTTCAACGACCCGGAGCCCTGCGTCATCGACGCCCCACTTTGTCCCGCTTTCGACGCGTCGTTTAGCCCCGATGGCCGGCGCTTGGCAGCCGCTTTCCCGACAGTCGGCAAAAGCATTGTTTGGAACACTCGCACGGGAGTTGTCATCGGCAGGCTGCGGGATGGCGTTTTCGCCGAAAGAGTGGTCTTCAGTCCGGACGGAAGCCGCATTGTCACGGCGTCTTTGGACGCGCTGCGGGTCTGGGACGCCGTCCATTACGAACGGCTGCTCACCCTGCCATTGGACGAGCTCCCCGGTAAGCTGGTGTTCACTTCTGACGGCTCGCGTTTGCTGGGCTTGACCAAAAGAGGCGTACGAATGTGGCAGAGCCTGGGCCCCGTGCCGGCGCGTCGCCCGTAAGCGGGGTCGGCAACGGGCCTCATGCATGTTCGCCTGATGAACCTAAAAACGGCAGTTGAAACGCCGCTTACGAGCATGGCCGCCGTTCCTTGTAACGCCGGCGATCTTGTCGCCGGTTCTTTTTCCCGAGGGCGGTCTCCAGCCGCCTCACCCATTGGGTGAAGCACGCCGTAGAGAGAAACCTCGACCGGTCATAGACTCG
>PLDF01000217.1 GCA_003135055.1 Bryobacterales bacterium
CAGGCTTACCGAAAGGACACAGTGCGATGAGAGAACAGAGGGCCGCCATCAAGCGCCAGTTCTTGGCGCGCGTGATGAGATCTCCGTACCGCTCGTCCCATTCGTGGCGAGCAGCCAGATAAGGGTTGTGGAGAGAGTCCATGGGTTACTCCTCGTGCTCGATTGGAATTCTTGGTGGTGTCGCATGCGGTGCAGCGTCAGAGGGAATCCGCCCAAGCCGCCGTTGCAACCCGCGTACCTGATCAGCGGCGCGGCTGAGCGCGCCCTTCGTTCTAAGCGCTCCGGGCGGTTGCGGATTCGCAGGACCGGCGCTTCCGACCATCGTAATATCCGACCCGACCGAGGAGCCGCCGGCCCCGGCGAGTTCGGATGGGCTGGCCGACTCCCCCGGTGAGCTGACAACCGGGTCGCCGCCAATTGCGCCGCGCGCGCTCGAAGGAGCCGCTGGAGCGGGTCCTGGTGCCGCGGCGGTGCCGCTTGCGCTGACAGATGCTGGCACGAAGCCTCTCTGAACCGACTGCGTCTCAAATCCAGAACCGACCAGGCGCTCGCCACCGATTGACGAGAATGCCTGTGAAGCTGTTAATGCAGGCCCCGCCGCTCCCGCGCTTCCACTTGACACGTTCTCAGTTCTGGCCGTACTTTCGTGCCGACGCGATGAGGCGAGTGCCGGATCAACAACGGCACCGCCATCGCCAGCACCATTTGATGGCGGGTCTGGCTGTCTGCGCACTAATCCTCCATTCGCGACTGAACCTGGTGACGGTGACGCCGGCGGAGACACCGAACCGCCTCCGGCAGACGAACCCGGTCCGACTGATCCGACTCTCGCCACCGCCGTCGTTGTGCTGGAGCCGGAGCCTCCGGCACTCGCCGCAGATCCCGTTCCCGCGGTTGCACCCCCTCCGCCGCCAGCTATCGCGCCAACTCCCGCAGCCGCCACGCCGCCCACCGCGAGAGCGGCGCCACTAACGACGGCTGCCGTGGCAGCGAGATCGCCGCCAGTCAATGCCGGCGAACCGCCCATCACGGCTGCAAACAGCTTCGGAATCTGCCAGCAACACATCATGAAGATCAACGCTCCGCCCATCACATCGAACGCAACCATCACTGGGCGAGCGGCAGACCCGATCGCTTGGGCTTCGTCGAGCCAACTGTTGCTCAGGTTGAATCCGGCTGAGATCAGGCAGTACAGCAGGAGGATCTTAATGCCTATCGAAACAGCGAGACCGATGTACCGTTCCGTGTATGGAGCTGTCCAGCGGCTCCCGCCGAAACCAAGAAAGATGAAGCCGACCGATACAACGAGATAACTCTCGACCAGTGTGACGATGAAGTTGATCGTGATGAGTGTGTAGGAGATCACGATCAGTAGAGCCGCAAATGCGAGCGCCAGGGACGCACCTGGATTCGTGAAAAACGCGGACGTGCTTGCGCCATCCATCAGTGCTCCGGCTAGCGACAGTCCTTGCATGAAAACGCCGCTGGGGGAAAGCGCGCCGGTTCCGGCTGCGTTCTGTCCAATCTGCGTGAAGCTGTCGATGATCGCGGGAATCCAAATTCGCCCGTTCAGGAGCAGCGCGTAGAAGGCTCCGATCCACATCAGCTTCCGGATAAGCGCGGATGTCCAGCTTTGAAGGTCGGTCTTTTCGAGCAGCATGACGGCCGCACTCCACGCGAACTCGATGACCGCCAGAATTCCGAAGAGGGTGTTCGCATAGACCCAGACATTCGTGGTCCACTGAGTACGGCTGTTTCGGAGCTGATCCATGATCTGGCTCGGAACGGTGGTGTTGAACGGAGGCCCCGCCTGAGCAAAGACCACTTGGACGAACAGGCCAGCCGCCCCCAAAACCAGCAGCCAATGGAGCGCCGATGCCCGTTGTTTCAAGGCGTTTTTCAAAGCTCTGTGAATGCGCTTTAACACGACACAACTCTCCTGTTCACCTTCGCGGCGTCGATTTACCAGATATTGGGATCTTTCGAGATGCTCTACTTCAGGCCCGGCAAGTACTTTTTTTCGTCGCTGGTAACGGGGCCGGAGCGCCAAAAGGCAAGTTCGCGAGCGGCGGTGCACAGCCTACCCTCAGTTGAATCTGCCCAGTGGGCCGTTGCCTTCTGCCGAACTGGCTTGCAGACTTCGTCTACCTGATAGGCCATTTCCTTGTGTTTGCCGAGCCACTCTCGCATGCTATCCTTCGAGACTCCGGCGAGACTTCCAGACCCAGCCTGCTCCACCTTTTCAACAATCGGGCTTCTCGGTTCCGACTGGGTACAGGCAAACAGACCGGCCAAAACCGCCAAGCATCCGTACGTAAGCGCACGTTCTCGCAATTGCCGCATAGCTCACCTCATTTTCAATTTAATTGAGTCCCGGCAAGTACGTCTTGCCGTCGCTCGTAACGGGTCCTCCGATGAAGAACCATTGAGTCGCGGCCTGAACGGCGGCCTGCTGTTGGATCATCGCGGCCTGATACGCTTGCTTGCTCGACATGTCCGCCATCATCAGCTCCCGCAGCTTCATGAGCTGTTGGACCTGCTGGTCGCTAATCTCTCCCAGTACGTTCAAAGCTTGCATCTGGCCATCAGCCGTCTGGGACATGCTTTCAAGCGAATTGATCACCATCTGCTCGCTCTGCATTTGCTGACTCTGCAGACCGGCGGCGCGAAGCGCTCCCAACGTTGTATTGAGAGATGTCTGGGACCAATTCTGATAATTCGAGTAATACACAGTTGGATATGTCCCATAGCCGGGATACGTTGACCGGAACAACTGATCGAGGTTGCCTAGTGAATACGCCAACGCCTGTCCACCTTGTACGATCTGAGCGAGCGCATTGATGTCCGCCTGGATCGTTCCGAATGTCTGGGGCGAGAGATTCTTTGTGTTCCGGAGCATGTTGGCGTACATCGCGAGTTCGTTCTCCAATTGGAGACCCTGGCGGATGTACGCCAGAACCAGTTCGGCATGGTTCAGTAGTTGGGTAACTTCCGTCGCGAATACTCCGGCTTCCGCCCTTTGCGGCGCCTGGGCCGAGATCGCGAATAACATAAATAGAGCGATCACATGTTTACGCATACATACTCCTCTTCTCCACGTTGTTCGAGTGAGCGGAGGTACTCCGCCCACTTCTGCAATCCACGCAGACGCAGCCACTCGCCGCGCCAGCCATCGCCAAACTGTTCCATCACGCTTTCAACAATCTGCCGTTCTTCGCGGCCATTGACGCCGACCCACGCGAGTGTCACCTTGCCGACGCCAAGATCGACCAGACGCCTGCCCAGTTTGCTGACGACGTAGTAATGCTGCTTCGGTACGCTGACTTGCAGGATGTCCAGCTCGCGCTCGTTCAGCCCGACCCGCTCATAGAAGCCGCGTGAACCCGGATTCTTCGATTCCGCATTCGGCAACAGAATCTTCGTTGGGCAATTTTCGAGAACCACATCGGCGATGTCCGAGTTCGCGATATCGCTGATCTGCTGTGTTGCCATGACAACTACGGCATTCTTTCGCCGCATGGTCTTCAGCCAATCCCTCAGTCGATTGCGAAAGAGCCCGTGCTGCAAATAGGACCATGCTTCGTCGAGCAGGACCAATGTGGGCGACCCATCGAGGCGCTGTTCGATCCGCCGAAACAGATACAGCAGCACTGGGATGACCGCCTTGTCGTCGAGTTGCATCAGGTTCTCGGTTTCAAAGCTCAAGAATCTGCCGTTGCCGAGCATGTCGTGATCGGCATCGAGAAGCGAGCCCATCGGACCCATGACGGTGAAGTGTTGCAGGGCATCCCGGATATCCGTGTCCTGTACATTCGCTGACAGCTCCGTAAGAGTCCTGGTGGGCGACAACTGCAATCGCATCACGGCTTCCGCAACGGCGTTGCGATACTTGGGGCCGAACTTCAGACCATTTAGCTCGCACAAAACTTCGATCCATCCTACGGCCCACTGGACATCCGACTCACCGTCAATGTCCTTGAGCGGGCAGAATGCGAGATCCGTCTTCGGGCCGGCCAAATCGTAGAACGCCCCTCCCGCGGCTTCGGTAAGCATCCAGATTGAGTAACCGCGATCAAACGCAAACACCTGTGCGCCCGGATAGCGGAACCATTGGGCGGCGATCAGACCCAGCGCCGTCGACTTTCCAGCGCCGGAAGGTCCGACGATCAGCGTGTGACCAAGATCGGAGACATGCAGATTTACGCGAAACGGCGTAGCTCCACTAGTCGCAGCGAAAAGCAGCGGCGGGCTGTGTTTCGGCATCATGGCCGAGGGATTCTCTCGAAGGCCTGCCCACACGGACGTGATGGGCAGCATGTCGGCCAGATTCAGCGTGTGCAGCATGATCCGGCGGACGTTGGAGTAACCGTCGCCGGCCAGCGATCCACGCCACGCCTCCACTGCATTGATCGTCTCAATCCGGCAAGAGAAACCCAGGTTCTGGATCGTCTTCATGACCTCGCGTGTATTCTCATAGAGCCGGTTGGGATCTTCATCGAGGCAGATCACGTTGCTCGAATATTGCGCAAACTGAACGTCGCCGGACGCGGCCACACCCATCGCCTCTTCCGCGTCAGTGGCCATCTGCTGAGCGTGGATATCGATCGCGCCCGCCTGCGTTTTAAAGATCTGGTCCTTCCATCCCCGGATCTTCGAGCGCCACTTCTTTCGGTGCATGTCGAGCATGCCCCGCGCCTCCTCAGGGTCGATGAGGATGGCGCGCGTGTTCCAGCGGTATTCAATTGCCAGCGCGTCCAGTTCGCGCAGGATGCCCGGAGAACTCATCTTCGGGAAGCCGTCGATGGCGACGACTCGCATATGCTTTTTTCCAATGCGCGGTTCGATGCCTCCGTAGAAGTCCTCGCACGCGAGAAGCTCATTGAGGTAACACGGAATCTCCGGCAGCGTAAAGGGATGGTCTTCGCCGCTCAAGCAACGCCGCAGATAACGTAACAGGCCGTCGTGCACCTGGGGGAAGCCGTAATCGTCGGTGAAGGGGAGGCGTTTCAGTCGCTCCGTTTGAAACAACTGCCCGAACACGTTTTCGAACATGTCCACGCGGCTCGAAAAGCGGTCGAGAACTTGTTCCGCCGTTCGGTTTGCGCTGTGGGGTCCGCCGCCTTCAAACATCCACCCTTTCATCCGCTCTTCCATCTCAAGGGGCGGAAGATAGGTCAGAACCAGGAAGTATTCTGACTCATAGTGCGCGCCCTCCTGCATGAACTGTTGTCGCCGCTCGTCGTCTATCACGCGCGTCACCGGATCGGGGAAGGCGCCCTGCTCGGGATAGCCGGGCGCGCGTGATCGAATAGCATCGCACTGCACCATCCAGCCGCTTCCCAGCCGCAGCACCGAATTGAGTCGTGCGCTCAGCGCATCCATTTCGGCCGGAGCTGCCGACATCATGTCGGGACCGCGATAGGTCCAGCCGGTCAGCAAAGAGCCGTCCTGCTGGAGCAGAATCCCGTCCTCAATGAGCGCGTGCGGGAGCAGAAGATCCGCAAGGCCGCGCGGGTTGGCGCGATGTTCGTTCCGATGCATTCATCATCCCCAGTTTCTCGATACCGGCACGCAGCGCGACAGAAGCCCGCTCTTGGCGGGATAGAACGCCTTGTACCGGATATGCCGCAAATAAATTTGCCGGAGCCGTGGATCGGCCTTCCCCATGCGCTGAAGAACGGCCACTGCTCCGACCCAGAACGCAACGCTCAGGCCGATTCCCCACCAACTGCCTAAACTGAACGCGAGGCTGATAGCGGTGAGCATCGCGATGAGCACCAGTTCACGATCTCCGCCGAGGATTTGGTTCGGTCGGTTTGCCGACTGGTGAATCACGATTTCTCTCGGCCTGTCGGTCGTCGGCATAGTTACACCACCGCCGCGTTCACGCCGAACGCGCTGGAGAGTAACGGAGCCGCGAAGACCAGCACCGATACCACCAACCCGATCATGCAGGCGCGGCGTCCGAACTCCGTCAGCTCGCCGCCCCACAGCATTGCGCCACCGGCGATTGCGATTCCGATCAGGCCGATGGCGTACGCAACCGGACCCGTCAATGAAGTCGCGATGGCCGTCATCGGTCTTTCCCATGGCAGGCCCCCGGCGGCAGCGGCTTGCATCCGCAAACTAAAGGCTACGGTCAAGGCGGTTAAGGCCCCAAGTCTGGGGCCAAGAGTCGATCTACAAACGATATTCATGTGTCACACTCCTCTAAATGGCTACGTCCTAAATGTGCTCGACCTGATAATTCCCGTTGGAATATCCGGTTACGAGCAAAACTTCCCTGACTTTGCGCCCGGCTTTCACGCTGGACTCTTCATCAACGAAGACCACCAGATCCACTGCCTCGGCGATCAATGTTTGCTGAGGCGCGCTCGTTGCCTCCGCGACAAGACTTTCGAGACGGATCAATCCGCTGAGGGCATCGTTGGCGTGGATCGTTGCCGCGCCCCCAGGATGCCCAGTGTTCCAAGCCTTCAGGAGCGTATGCGCTTCCGCGCCGCGCACTTCACCCACGACTATGCGTGTGGGTTTCAGCCGCATGCAGGCGCGAAGACACTCCAACATCGTTACGTTCCCGACGGCCCGCAGGTCGAGATAGTTCTTTACCGGGCACTGTAACTCGGTCGTATCTTCTATGGAGATCACCCGGTCGTGCGGGGTGAGTTGCGCAAGCGAATCGAGAATTCCATTTACTAAGGTCGTCTTGCCGCTGCCGGTGGAACCAACCACGAGAATGTTTTTTCTCGCGCGCACAGCGGCGCGGATCACGTCCGCGTGTTTCAAACCGCGTACCCCAGCGAGAAAATCATCCTGGCGGCGAAGCCGGTTGAGAGGGTCGTTGCTGTCGGTCAAGATTCCATCCGTTTCGTAGTCGTCAAGGCTGAAGATTTTCCGGGGACGCAGGCGGATCGCGAACACGGGCCGGCGCACAACCGGCGACACGATGCCCTCGAAGCGGCTGCCGTCGATGGGCAGTTCCGTTTCGAGGATAGGCCGCTCATGGTTCAGAACCGTTCCGCGCCAGGCCGCGATGGTGCCGAGTGCGCTGGCGGCCTGTGCGGCGGGCATCTCGCCAATCCGGGAGAAACCTTGGCCCATCTGTTTCACCCAAAGGGAGCCGTCCGGGTTGAGCAGTATGTCTTCGGTCAGATGGTCGCCGAGCAGTTGCAGAACCTGCTCCCCCAACTCGCGCCGGAGCTTCACTTCGAGGCGTTGGTGCTGCTCGTCTTGGATTAAAGGCGTTGTGGACATGTAAGAGCCTTGTGAAATGCGTTTGCCGTTCCCTTATTTGCGTCCTCTGAATAACCGCGTCCTACACTTACTAAGGAAATGGCATCGAGCCCTCGGGACGCGAGAAGTGAAATATTTTTTCGCTGGATCGGAGAAGGGGCATGGGAGTCGTCATCCCGCGCGACTATGGTCGGTGCCCCGAACTTCAGATGATCGTTCCGATCTGCATCGCTACCGGAGACCTCCGCGAAGCGCCGATTGTCTAAATCTGGTTCGAGCGGGGAATGTCCGGCCGTCCGGGAGCAGCTTCGCAATATCGTGCGAAACTCGCTCGGCGACGCGCCGACGCGTCTCGGAGTCGGCAGAGATCACGGTGCCCAAGCCAGGGAATCTCCCGGTTAGGCGTATGTCATAATGACGGACGGGCGAGCATGAAGGGCGAATCTGACGGTGGCGCCGGAAAAT
>PLDF01000389.1 GCA_003135055.1 Bryobacterales bacterium
AAATATTCCTAAATCAAGAACCGAAACGGCTTACCCCCAATACCGAAGCCTTTTCCCCGCAGTTCCTTAGGTCGGGCGAGAGACAATAAGATAGCGGAGTCGCACTGCCGATAGAGTGGGGCAGGCGCTTTCGCCTGCCACTTTCGGCCGCTCTAAGTCCGTTAACACTCACGTGTGCCAGTTACAGCGAAGTACTCTCCTACATTCAATGACTTACTCTATTCCCCATCCCCGCGGCGTAACTCGCTGGCAACCCAGATCATCGAGATGCCAAACGACCCCAGTCCCATTTTCGAACACTCTTCGCCGCACCCTTATGCCGCACACTTCTCCGCGAGACCTCTGCGTCTCAGCGTCTCCGCGTCGAACCGATTCTCCCCCAGCCCCCCGCTACCCCTGCGAACCCCTCTGCTACAATTCCTCTGTGGCCCGCGTCCTGATGGTCTCTTCCGAGGCCGCGCCGCTTGCGAAAACAGGCGGCTTGGCCGATGTCGTCGCATCGCTGCCCTCCGCGCTCCAATCCTTCGGCGACCCCGCCGCCGTGGTGATTCCGCGGTACGGCTCCATCGATCTCCGCGGCTCCAGGCGCGTCTACGACCGTCTCCGGGTCTATCTCGGGCCGAACCCCTACAGCGTGTCCATCTATCAGGCGCCCGCCGAGTACCCGCTCTATCTGGTGGATTGCCCTCCGCTTTTCGACCGCAAGGGCATCTACGGCGAATCCGGCGTGGATTATCCGGACAATCACATTCGTTTCGCCGTCTTCTGCCGCGCCGCGCTCGGCGTAGCCCGCTATCTCTTCCCGTGCGACGTCCTGCACTGCCACGATTGGCAGGCCGGTCTCGTCCCCGCCTATCTCAAGAGCACCTATGCCACCGACCCGGTGTTCCTCGGAACCAAGACGCTCTTCACCATCCACAACCTCGGCTATCAGGGGCTGTTTCCCGCCACCGCGCTCACGGAGGCCGCACTCGACCCCGCCGGTGTCCTCACGGAAGCCGGGCTCGACCCCGCGCTCTACCGCCCGGACGGCCTGGAATTCTTCGGGCGCGTGAGCTACATCAAAGGCGGAATCTCCTTCGCCGACGCGCTCAATACCGTGAGCCCCTCCTACGCCCAAGAGATCCGGACGCCCGAGCTGGGCTTCGGCCTCGATGGCGCCCTGCGCGACCGCGCCGCCGTTCTCAGCGGCATTCTCAACGGCGTCGATTACCGCGAGTGGAGCCCGGAAGCCGATACCCTGATTCCGGCGCGCTTCTCAGCGGAAGACTTGGGCGGCAAAGCCGTTTGCAAAGAGCACGTGCTGCGGGAATTCGGTTTGCCCACCGAGGTTTTGCCCAACGAAGCATTGCCTGGCGAAGCTTTGCCTGGTGAAGCGAGAGGCCGCCCGCTCATCGGCATCGTGTCCCGCCTCACCCGCGAAAAGGTGGGGCTCATCGTCGAAGCGGCGGCGGACATCGTCGAGGCGGGCGTGAACATCGTCGCGATCGGTTCGGGAGACCCCAAGTATGAGGCGCTCTTCCGGCAGATGGCGGCCGATTTCCCGGACCGTGTCGGGGTCCGCATCGGCTTCGACAACCGGGTGGCGCACCTCATCGAAGCCGGGGCGGACATGTTCCTGATGCCTAGCCTCTACGAACCCTGCGGATTGAACCAGATTTACAGTCTTCGGTACGGAACCGTGCCGGTGGTCCGCGCCACCGGGGGTCTGGATGATACCATCGATAGTGAGACGGGGTTCAAGTTCGCCGAGTATTCCAGCGCGGCTCTGTTGGCGGCGGTTCGTCAGGCGCTGGCGGCATTTTCCAACCGGGACGCGTGGCGGGACATGATGCGCCGCGGCATGGCGCGAGACTTTTCATGGAAGGCTTCCGCGGGCCGATATTCGGCGCTTTACCGGCAGTTGCTGGGCGGGGAATGAATCCTTTTGGCGGCGCGAGATTCTAATGCTTAGGAGACAAGATGGCAGGTCCGAATACGTTAACTTTTTCCGATGCGAGCTTCGATCAGGATGTCCTCCGGTCCGATGTTCCGGTGCTGGTGGATTTCTGGGCGGAATGGTGCGGCCCTTGCCGGGCGATCGCCCCGTCGATCGACGCCATAGCCACCGAATACGCCGGCAAGGCCAAGGTGGGCAAGGTGGATGTAGACGCCAACACCGGCACCGCCGGCCGCTATAACGTGCGCGGCATCCCGACGCTGTTGCTGTTCAAAGGCGGCCAGGTGGTGGAGCAGCGCGTCGGCGCCGTGGGCAAGTCCGAGATCCAGAAAATGATCGGCGCGCACGTGGACGCGCAAGTAGAGGCGCCAGTGGACGCGCCAGCCCCAGTCAAGTGAACGAAAGGGAGGGCATGCTTCAGCTTGCCACCCGGCCGCAAGGCCGGGGTTTTTCGACCCGTCACGCCACGGCGCAACCCGTCAACCGCCAGTAACAGACTGCCGCGGCGTTGTATAATTACCCAAACTCCTAAGCCCCCAGCGAATAGCGCTTCAGCTTATTGATCAGCCCCTGCCGGCTCAACCCCAGCAGCCGCGCCGCTTGCTGCTGGTTGTTGCGCGTGGATTCGATGGCTTCATGAATCATCCGCCGCTCCAGTTCCTCGATGGCCGTCTTTAGCGACTGCGGCTTACCGGCCTGCTGTTTGACCGCCGGCATGGGCATCGGGGGGTCGTCGAAAAGGTCCTCTTCGGTGATGAGGCTCTGCCGCGCGCACGCCGCGAGGCGCATCACTTCGTTGCGTAGCTGGCGCACATTGCCGGGCCATGCGGCGGCCGTCAACCGGAGTACGATGGCCGGGGCGAATTCCATATCGCTGCGGGCGTTCTCGCGGCCATACTCTTTCAGAAAGTGGTTCGCAAGCAGTGGAATATCCTCGCGGATATCGCGCAGCGGCGGCATCTGGATGTGCAGCACCTTGATGCGGTAGTACAGGTCCTCGCGGAAATTTCCCTTGCCGATCTCGGCCTCAAGATCCTTATTCGTGGCCGCGAGCAGCCGCACGTCGACCGGAACCGGCCCCCGGCTGCCGACGCGCTCCACAACGCGCTCCTGCAGCACGCGCAGAATCTTGGCTTGCGCCGCCATGCTGAGGTCGGCAATCTCATCGAGGAACAGCGTGCCGCCATCGGCCTTTTGAAAATGCCCGATGCGCGGGTTCACGCCCGTAGCCACGCCCTTTTCGATGCCGAACAGCTCGCTTTCCACCAGTGTTTCCGGCAACGCGGCGCAGTTGAGCGCCACAAACGGCTTGCGCGCGCGTGGGCTGGTGAAGTGGATCGCCTTGGCCGCCATCTCTTTGCCCGTGCCGCTTTCGCCGGTGATGAGCACGTTGACCACGCTGTCGCGAATTCGCTCGATCAGCCGCACCACCTGCTGGATGCGCGCGCTGGTTCCAATGATGCCGTGGCTGTTGTAACGGCTTTCCACCTGCCGCCAGAGGTGAGTGTTCTGCTCCACCAGCTCATCCTGGCTGTGGCGAAGCGCGCCGATCAGCTGCGCGGTTTCAATGGCGATCGCGGCGTGCGAGGCGATGGTCAGCAGCGACTCTTCATCCTGGCGGTTGAACACGCCGGAGCGCTTGTTGAGCGTTTCGAAGGCGCCCAGGATGTCGCCAAACTGGTTGCGCAGCGGCACGGCCAGGATGGTGCGGGTGCGGTAACCGGTTCGCGAATCGATTCCGGTATAGAAGCGCGGGTCGCTATAGGCGTCGAGCACGTTGATCGCGCGTCCGCCGGTCACGGCGGCGCCTGCAATGCCGGATGCCGCATCAAAACGCAGAATCTCGTCGCTACCCAGCGCCACCTTCGACCACAACTCGTTCCGCTCGCGGTCCAGCAGGAAGATGCTGGCGCGGTCGCAATCCAGCAGCTTGGTAGCCTCGCGGGCGATCAGGTCGAGCAGCGAGCCAAGGTCGCGCTCGGAATTGATCCGCTGGCAAATCGCCAGGATATCCGCGAAATTCCCTTCTTGATCCTTCTGGGTAACCGTTACCATGTTGAGGTTTCAGTCTAGCGTATTTACTCGACAGTGTACATAAAGTATACATCGCGTCTACGAAATTGGCGGTCCCCTCCTTGAAAACAAAAGCGTTATCTTTGGCATTCGTCCTGCTTAGGTAAATTCCAGCGGAATCGACACTCCGCTCGGAGGGCGGAGTCAGTGGATTGCGGAGGGCATCCACTGGTTTCGGCTGTATCCTGGATGGTGATGCGTGAGCGCGGCCATCGCTATCGGATCAGCACCCGCTGGACCGGGAATTCGGGCTCTGGAACCTCGGCCTACAAGGCCTATAGCCGCAACCTGGAAATAACCGCGGCGGGGAAGGAAGCGCCAATTCCCGGTTCTTCGGATCCACTCTTCCGCGGCGACGCTTCGCGTTACAATCCTGAAGAATTGCTGGTAGGCGCGCTCTCTGCGTGCCATATGTTGTGGGTGCTGCACCTGTGCGCCGACGCAGGCATTGTGATAACCGAATACGTCGATGACGCCGAGGGTGAGATGGTGGAACACCCGGACGGATCGGGCGAATTCACGCGCGTAGTATTGCGGCCCAGGATGAAGATCACAGACGCCGGGCGGGTGGCGGATGCCGCGAAGGTCCACCACCGGGCGCATGAGGTGTGCGCGATGGCGCGATCGGTGAATTTTGAGGTGACCTGCGAGCCGGAAATCGGGGCTGAATAGCGGCGGGCATGGGGCCGTTGGCTTGTATTAGACAGATCATGTTTATAGAGCTTCGCGTAGAGGGCCGCCGTCGCGTGACGCTGGCCGGCTTCCCGGTACGCTTGGTTCAACGCCGTTTGGGGACTCGTGGCCGATTGCCGGCGGGCCGTTGTCGCGAGTTATCGGCAAAGGCTGAGCGACAATTCAGGTCCGATCCGTGGGAAACTTGCCGCATGGTACCGCCGGAAACGCGAAGGCTCTACGCGGAAGAAATCCGCGCCACTGCAAAAATCGGTTCGGAGACGCTGCTGAATGCATTCTCCACCGTTCCCCGAGAAGACTTCGTCGGCCCGGGCCCTTGGAAGGTATTGTCGCGTTCCGCTCCAGGCCAAATGCAACCACACGTAACGGACGTATCGGACCCGTGCGAGCTGTATCGGGATGTCGCCGTCTTTCTCGACTCTTCGAAGAGCCTTACCAATGGAAATCCTTCGACTCTGGCTCCCTGGTTGGACGCCTTGGACCTTGCCGAAGGAAAGTCGGTCTTTCATCTGGGTTGTGGAACCGGCTACTACACTGCCATCATCGCCGAGGTTGTGGGACCGCGTGGGCAAGTGACTGCGGCCGAAATTGACCCGGCGTTAGCTTCGCAAGCGCGCGCGAGCCTTGCCCGCTATCCGAACGTTCGTGTGTTTGAAGGGGACGGCGGCGGTGTGGACACTGGAGCGCGAGACGCGATTCTCATCAATGCAGGAGTGACTCACCCTCCGGAGCGCTGGCTCGATAGCGTAACGATCGGAGGCGAATTGGTGCTGCCAATCACGATCGATGTTGGAATGCCACACATCGGGAAGGGTTTCGTTCTACGAGTGTCCAGGCTTGCATCGGGGTACGCCGCTCGATTCCTTCCGGCGCCGGTGATGATCTACTCGTGTACCAGCGGGCGAGATCCTCAGATTGGCAGCGCTTTTGGACAACGATTCAAATCGGGCACTTCCGATTCCGTGCGATCTTTGCGCAGAGAACCGCACTCCCCCGAACCATCCTGCTGGTTGCACTCGACCTCCTTCTGCCTGTCAACTCAGCCGGTCGGCTGAGAGATCGCCAAATACGCCGAAGTGTTTGCCGACGCGGCGAGTTCGGGACCGGGACCGCGCGCCACCGGAATACCCGCCTATCGCGGCTACGCGAACGGGCTCCGCTTCAACGCGTAATCCACCGCCGCCTGCGGCACATTGAACGTGGACATCGCCGAATTGCCGATATATCCAACCCCTTTGATCCCCACCGGACTGGTGTAATACGCGTCCACCACCAGCCGCCGCGCCCAATCGAAAAACTGAATCCCCGCTCCAAGTTCCGGCGAGTTGTTCTCGCGGAATGCGATCACGTCGAGCATCGCCTTCTGCTGGTCCTGTGAGGCGCTGACAAAATCCTTTCCCGGTTCTTCGGATCCACTCTTCCGCGGCGACGCTTCGCGTTACAATCCCGAAGAATTGCTGGTAGAACACCCGGACGGATCGGGCGAATTCACGCGCGTGGTGTTGCGGCCCAGGATGAAGATCACCGACGCCGGGCGGGTGGCGGATGCCGCGAAGGTCCATCGCCGGCGCATGAAGTGTGCGCGGTGGCGCGATCTGTGAATTTTGAGGTGACCTGCGAACCGGAAATCGGGGCTGAATAGGGCCGTTGTGGGCGCCGTTCCTTGTATTGACAAACCATGTACAATCAATAAGTGGATCGGGAGAGGCCGGACGTCTCGTTCGATTGGGACGACGAGAACATCTCCCATTTGGCGCGGCACCGGATAGAGCCCGCGGAGGTAGAGGAGTTGTTCTGTAACGATCCGACGATCCGAGGCCACGAGGAAGTCGATGGCGAGGACCGATGGACATCTGTCGGGACAACGAACTCACTGAGGGTTCTCGTGGTGGTCTTCACGGTGAGGCGCGCAAAGATCCGCCCCATAACCGGCTGGGACGCAGACCGGCGAACTAAGAAGGAATTCTTTGCGGCGCGAGGAACCTAGGAGTCATGCCTCTGAAGAAACTTGTTATTCCGTCATTCAAGAGCGAAAGAGAGGAAGCGGCTTGGTGGGAGAATCACCGCGCGGCGGTGGAGACGGACCTGCGCGCCGCCATGCGCGAAAACAAGACCCTGTCGTTGCAAGACGTCATGGTACAGGCCAAGCAAAAGAAGGCGCTTCTGCCCGTGACCATCCGGCTGGCCAACGAAGATATTGCCACCGCCCGGCAGCTTGCGGACGACAAAGGCGTCGGTTATCAGACCTATATCAAGCTTCTGCTGCATGAAGCGCTTCAAAGGGCGGCGAGTCGTCAGACCCGCCGGTCAAGAAGGTGAGCTTGCAGGGGAAGGCCGGCCGGATCTACGCTACGCGAACGGGCTCCGTTTCAGCGCGTAGTCCACCGCCGTCTGCGGCACGCTGAACGTGGACATCGCCGAATTGCCGATATACCCGACTTCTTTGATCCCCGCCGGACTGGTGTAATAAGCGTCCACCACCAGGCGCCGCGCCCAATCGAAAAACTGAATCCCCGGGCCAAGCTCCGGCGAGTTGTTCTCGCGGAATGCGATCACGTCGAGCATCGCCTTCTGCTGGTCCTGCGAGGCGCCGGCGAAATCCTTGCCGTCCGTGCGGCGCCGCATGGCGTCGTCCAGCCACCCCAGGCCGCCGGTGAAGATGATCTTCATGTCGTCGGTGGCATGGCACAGAAAATCGATGAACGGCGTGACGCCGGCCACGTGGGCGCCGGGCACAATCCACTCGGCGAGATTCTCCATAGTGGCGTACTCATGCGCGGTGAGCGCTTTCGGCGCATAGGGCGTGACAGCCGCCGCCGCGTGCGCCTGCTGTGCCGAAAGCGCGCCCTCGCCTGCCGCCGCTATGCCCACGCCGGCGGCGATCTGCACCAGCCAATCGCGCCGCGAAAAATCCAATGGACCAGGCGTTGTTGGATCAGGCCTTGTTTGATCAGGCCTTGTTTGATCAGGCTGTGTTGGATTAGACATTGCCCTTCCTCATTTCTTCCGCCAGATATTCGGACGAGCGCCACGCAAAGGCCACAATGCTCAATGTGACATTCTTATCGGGCTGGCTTACGAACGGCGCCGCGTCGCACACGAACAGGTTCTTCACGTCGTGCGCCTGGCAGTATTTGTTGAGCGCGGAGCTCTTCGGGTCGGCGCCCATGCGTACCGCACCCGCTTCATGAATGATGAAGCCACCGGGGGAAATGCCGGCGGTCTTCGGATCGGGAATCGGGCCGGTTACGCGGCCGCCCATAGCTTCGATCATCGAAACGAACGTCTGGCGCATGTGCCGCACCTGGTTGATCTCGCTATCGCTCCACTGGAAGTGGAAGCGCAGCACGGGAATGCCCCACTGGTCGACGCGCTTCGGGTCGATCTCGCAGTAGCTGTTTTGATTGGGAATCATTTCGCCCCGGCCGGCGAAGCCCACGTTGGCGCCGAACTCCTCCCAGATGTGGTCCTTGAGTTGCTTGCCGTAGCCCTGATAGCGCTCACACACACCTGAAAACGTGCCGAGCTGCGGCATGCCGAAACCACCGCCGATCTCAATGTGGTACCCGCGCGGGAAATTCTTGTTCTTATCGCCGTAGAGCCACCACGGCACATAAACGTGCATGCCGCCGATGCCATCCGAATTGTGGCGCGGCATCCCGGCCATTGCGGGAACGCTGCCGCCGAGCGCGTAGCCCACCGAATCCGTGAGATAGCGACCCACCGCGCCCGAAGTATTCGCGATGCCATTCGGGAAGCGCGGCGATTTCGAATTCAGCAGCAGCCGCGCCGATTCGCACGCGCTGGCCGCCACCACCACCGCGCGGCAGCGAATCTGCTTCTCGGTGCGGGTGGCCTTATCGACATAGGAAACGGCGGTCACTTTGCCCGAGCCGTCCGTGACCAGCTCGCGCGCCATGGCGCCGGTGAATACCGTGAGTTTGCCGGTCTTCATCGCGGGAAAGATCATCGCCTGGCTCGACGAAAATGCCGACGCCGAGAAGCACCCGCGTCCGCATTGTCCGCAATAATGACATGCCGCGCGGCCGTTGACCGATTTCGTCAGCATCGCCATGCGCGAGGGAATGCACGGAATGTTCAGCTTGCCGCACGCCTTCTGCACCAGCACTTCGTGGACGCGCGGCGCGATGGGGGGCAGGAAATTGCCGTCGGGCGCGGTGCGCAATCCCTCTTTGGTGCCGGTGACGCCGATGAAGCCCTCGGCCTTATCGTAGTAGGGCGACATCTCGTCGTAAGTCACCGGCCATGGGTCGGTGAGGCCGTCTTCGGGCTGGAAATCGTAGTCGGAAAAGCGCAGCGAAATGCGCCCGTAATGGTTGGTGCGGCCGCCTAGAATGCGCGATCGGAACCATTTCCACTCGTCGCCTTGCGCCACCGTATAAGGCTCGCCCGGCACGTCCCAGTAGCCGTTGGGCGCGGCGAAATAACCCCATTGCTGGCGCCCGAAGTACATGTCGGCGTGCGGGCCCGCGCCGCGATGATCCACCTGATAGGGCCAGACGTGCTCCTTGAAATCTTTCTCGGGCGTCAGCATCGGCCCGGCTTCCAGCAGGGCGACGCGGATGCCGGCGTCGGTGAGGACTTTAACCGCGGTACCGCCGCCGGCGCCTGAGCCGATCACCACTACGTCGAATATTTGGGGAGTACGGGAAACCTGCAACATGGCTTTCCGTTCATGGTAACGTATGCTTTCGCTTGCCGTGGGGCGGGGCGCCCAGAGGGGGCATAGGCGTTAACACAACTGTCCGGCTATAAA
>PLDF01000090.1 GCA_003135055.1 Bryobacterales bacterium
GGCAGCTGGATACGTTGGTCTCGTGTGACTCTCGGGACTACTTCGGAAACGCGGTGCTCTTTACCGATGGCCGATACTGCAGGGCGGGCTGCATCGCGGCGCGCGTCCCCTGCAACTCCGTCCCGGTGACTTCGAGGCGCGGAGGACGCACGCGCGCATTGCCTACGCCGATTTCCTGCTGGACCTGTTTGATGAGCTGAATGAATTTGGGCGAGGCATCCATGCGCCGCGAGTGGTTTCCACCTAACTTCACTCGCGTCCCCTCGCCAGTCGAGCCGTGCTGCTGAATCGCCAGACCAATCCCACACCCCTTCCGTCGAAGAATTTGCTTGACATTCTCTTTTTTATCATTGTACACAATCTATCTTTGGAGTTTGGTGTACGACTGTCGTCCTCTAATACCAACAACCCGGCGCAGTATGTCAATGTGACCAACAGTCCAGCGGCCCCCGGAACCCAGACCGATCCTGCATACCTCAATTCCGGCGGAGCGCGTGACATTCAGTTCCGCGTGCAGTTAGTGTTCCAGGGGCGCGACCCCGTGCTTGGCTCTCTCTTGCCGGCTGGACAAGCTCCAGGGGTGCTGGAGGGGCCCCGCGGTCGTTGCCAAACCTGCAAACTTCTCGGAGGCACATTGAATCAGCGGTGGAGAATCCAGGCTGCTTTCTTTCTGATCGCGATAACTGTGATTGGGCGTCCGGCCCATGGGCAACCAGCCAAAGCGGACTTCGAACGGGCCCTCAGCATCCAGAAGCAGTATGAATCGCTGGTCGTCAATCTCCCTGAGCCGCCCATGTGGCAGGAGTCTTCCGACCTCTTCGTTTACCGGAAGTCCATAGAAGGCGGCCACCAGTTCATGCTGGTCGACGCGGCCGCGCAGACAAAACAGCCCGCCTTCGATCACGACAAGCTGGCTGCCGCCCTGTCGGCGGCCAGCAGCAAGGACTACAAGGCAGCCACCCTGCCGTTCCCTCGCTTTCGTTTCGTCTCCGATCGAACCGCGATCGAATTCGTTGTGGAAGGCGTGCGCTGGCACTGCGATTTGCACGCCTGGACCTGCACCAGCCCCGGGCCCCTCCATCCCGGCGACGAAGAGTACGAGGGCGACGATGACTATGACGATACTCCGAGGGCGGTGAACGATCCCGGGAAGACGCAGGCGTCGCCGGACGGCAAGTGGCTGGCCTATGTGGAGAATTACAACGTCCGCGTACGGCCCAAAGACGGTAAAGAGAAAATCGCTTTGAGCGAGGACGGCTCGGAAGACAACTATTACGCGCTCCGCACCTTCGTCTGGTCGCCGGATTCGAAGCGGCTTTTTTTCGGCCGTATCCGCCCCGGCTACCACCGGCTGGTGCACTATGTGCAATCGTCTCCGCCGAATCAGCTCCAGCCGGAGTATTCTTCGATGGTTTACCCAAAGCCCGGGGACGTGCTGGCGCTTCCTCAGCCGGTGCTCTTCAATGTCGCCGCGAAACAGGAAATCGCCATTGATAACAATCTTTTCTCCAATCCATTCGACCTGTCTCCGTTCGTGTGGTGGAAGGACAACCGTGGTTTCACTTTCGAATACAACCAGCGCGGCCACCAGTTGTATCGGATTATCGAAGTCGACGTGCAAACCGGGCACGCTCGCGCGCTGATCACGGAGCAGAGCAATACTTTCGTCGACTATCGGCCGCTGGTGATGGACCAGTACGACACCGGCAAGGAATTCCGCCATGACGCGGCCGACGGCAAGGAGATCGTCTGGGCCTCGGAACGCGATGGATGGGAACACCTCTATCTGCTTAACGGAAAAACCGGCGAAATCGAGAATCAGATCACAAAGGGCTCCTGGGTAGTGCGCGCCGTCAATCGCGTGGACGACGAGAAGCGGCAGATATGGTTTGAAGCCAGCGGCATGAACCCCGCCGAGGATCCGTATTTCGTCCACGCCTACCGCGTCAACTTCGACGGGTCAGGCCTAACTCCTCTAACTCCTGCCGAGGCGAATCATCATGTGGAGTTCTCCTCGGATGGCAAGTATTACGTCGATCTGCAGTCACGCGTCGACCTGGCTCCGGTGATGACGCTCTATCGCACCGATGACAATCAGCCAATGATGACAGTGGAGCAGGCTGACATCAGCAAACTGCAGGCCGCAGGCTGGCATCCGCCAGAAGTGTTCAAAGCGAAGGGACGCGACGGCACCACGGATATCTGGGGTGTGAGTTATCGCCCCGCTAACTTCGACCCGAAGAAGAAATATCCGGTCGTGGAAGATATTTATGCGGGACCGCAAGGGTCTTTCGTGCCCCAAACGTTCACGACGCGCGTCGAGCCCCTGACGCAGCTCGGATTCGTTGTGGTGCAGATCGACGGCATGGGCACCAACAATCGTTCAAGAGCCTTTCACGATGTAGCCTGGCACAATCTGAAGGACGCCGGATTCCCTGACCGCATCCTGTGGCACAAAGCAGTCGCTTCCAAATATCCCTGGTACGACATTTCCCGTGTCGGAGTATTCGGAACCTCGGCGGGTGGGCAGAGCGCCATGGGAGCGCTGCTGTTTCATCCGGAGTTTTATAAAGTTGCTGTCTCGAATAGCGGCTGCCACGACAATCGCATGGACAAGATCTGGTGGA
>PLDF01000232.1 GCA_003135055.1 Bryobacterales bacterium
AGGCGATCTTCGTGCCGTCGGGGCTCCAGCGCCACGCGTCGTTCAAGCGGAACTCTTCGTCGTAAACCCAATCGGAGACGCCGTTGAGGATCATATCGGAGCCGTCGGAAGTAAGCTGCTTCACCGCGCCCGTCGCCAGATCTTCCACATAGATGTTCTGCCCGACCAGATAGCCGGCGTGCGATCCATCCGGCGAGAGCTTGGCGAACATCAGGTCTGAGTGATCGCCGCCCAGCTTGTGCCATACGCCGCTCTTGAGGTCGAGCACCCAATACTCGCCGGCCGTCTTGCGGATCAGCTCGCGATGCGTGTTAGTCATCACCATCAGCTTGTTGCCGTCTTCCGACCACACATATTCGCCGAGTGTCAGCGGCTTGCCGGTCTGTTTCGGAGTAAGTTGTGCCGTTGAAACCAGCACCGTCTTATGTCCGGTTACGGTGTCATAACGGACAATCTCGCCGCGCTCTGTCGCCAGATATCCCTTGCCGCCATCGGTCCAACGGCCGCCGCCCCGGCCTCCACGGCCGCCGCCACCGCCTCCGCGCCCGCCTTGTCCGCCGAAAATCTCCTGTAGCGATTTCTGCATGTTCGCCGAGGGTTGTGCTCTGGCAACCGGCGCAAGAAGCGCTGTGCAAATCAAGACAAGTTGATAGGGGTTGACGCGGTGTCTGGGAATCATAGATTATAGATCATACTATGAAAGTCACTTGGAAGGGCGTACTGCCCGCCATCACCACCCAATTCCGGCCGGATCAGTCTCTCGACCTAGCTGCCACCGCCCGGCACCTCGATACCATGATCCTCGCTGGAATCCACGGCGTAGTCCTGCTGGGAACGGTGGGCGAAAACACCACTTTGGAATATGAGGAAAAACTTGAAGTCATCCGCGAGATCGTGCAGACTGCAAAGGGTAGAATCCCTGTGTTGACCGGCGTGGCCGAGTACACCACCGCGCTTGCCTCACGCTACGCCCGCGACGCCGAGAGGCTGGGCGTCGATGGCCTCATGGTCCTGCCCGGCATGGTTTACAAATCGGACGAGCGCGAAACGCTGGTGCATTTCCGCGGCGTCGCCCACTCCACCGGCCTGCCGATCATGATCTACAACAACCCGGTGTCTTACGGCGTCGATCTGCTGCCGCACGCCTTCGCGGAATTGGCTCAGGAGGAAAATATCGTCGCCATCAAGGAATCGTCGGAAGATGTTCGCCGCCTGACCGACCTTCGCAACACTGTCGGCGATCGCTTCATCCTATTCGCTGGCGTCGACGACCTGATTCTCGAAAGCATCGTGCTCGGCGCCGAGGGTTGGATCTCCGGCTTAGTGAATGCGTTCCCGGATGAAAACCGCGAATTGTGGGACCTGGCGACTTCTGGCCAGTGGCAGAAAGCGCTGGATCTCTATCGCTGGTATACCCCGCTTTTACACTTAGATACGAAGGTAAAGCTCGTCCAATACATCAAGCTGGCCATGCAGGAAACCGGCCTCGGCACGGAAACCACGCGCGCGCCGCGCTTACCCATTGTGGGCGCCGAGCGCGATGAGATTCTGCGCATCATCCGCCACTCTATCGCCACCCGCCCGGCGCTGACAACAACCGCGGCGGCCCGATGACGACAACAAAGTGCGACAGGCCTCCCGGCCTGTCGTTCGGGATGTCGTCCGAGAAGATCTCCCACACTCTCGACGCCCTCTCGAACCAGCTCGGTCGCCGTGCGCCCGTATCGGGACAGATCGCCGAATCCATCCGCAACATGATCGTCGCCGGCGATCTGCAACCCGGCGATCGCATCGTGGAATCGCGCATCGCCCGCCAGATCGGCGTAGGCCAACCCACGGTTCGCGAGGCATTGGTCGCCCTCGAACATCAGGGTCTGGTTGTGCGCAAAGCCAATCAAGGATGCGTCGTCACCTCGCTCACGCGCGCCGAAATATGCCAGTTGGTGCGCATCCGCGCGGAGCTCGAAACCCTGGCGGTGGAGTTGGCGGTCGAATGCGCATCGGACACTGAAATCCGGAAACTACTCGAAGTCACCGGCCTAATGAAAGAGGCCGCGTCTCAAAAAGACCCACAGCAATTCTTCGATCTGGACTTTCGATTTCACGACACGCTCTGGAAACTCTCCGGCAACAGCTTTCTGCCACGCCTTTTGGAGCAGACTCTAGCGCCGCTGCTGGCATTCCTGTTCATTCGCAACTTGCGCCGCAACCTGGAAATCGACATGATGGAATCGGCGGAAGCGCACGTCGAGGTGGCGAAAGCTATTCTGAGCCGTAATAAGGAGACAGCGCGGCGAGTGACGCAACAGAAGCTGCAAATGTTCGCCGACCAACACTTGGCATGGTATGAGTAACCGCGGTAACGCCGGCGGTCTTNNTCTTGCCGCCGGTTCTTTGAATGCGCTTTGACCATGGTATGAGTAACTGCATGAGTAACCGTATGAGTAACCGCGTCTTATGAGTAACCGCATCAAGGTCATCGATTCCCACACCGGCGGCGAGCCCACGCGCGTAATTGTCGCCGGCGGTCCCGATCTAGGCTCCGGTCCGATTCAGGAACGCCTCGACCGTTTCCGCGAACATTTCGACCACATACGCTCCGCCGTGGTCAACGAACCGCGCGGCAATGACGCCATTGTCGGCGCGCTGCTCTGCGAGCCGCACGACCCCACGTGCCAGGCCGGCGTCATCTTCTTCAACAACGTCGGTTTCCTCAACATGTGCGGCCACGGAACCATCGGCCTGATGGTTACGCTCACTCACATGGGACGCATCAGCCACCAGGGCGCATGTCGCATCGACACCAACTGCGGACCCGTGGAGGCGCGCCTGAACGCCAACGGAAGCGTCACCATCCGCAACGTGCCCAGCTTCCGCAGCGCTGCCGCCGTGCCCGTGAATGTGCCCGGCATCGGCCGGATCCACGGCGATATCGCCTGGGGCGGCAACTGGTTTT
>PLDF01000170.1 GCA_003135055.1 Bryobacterales bacterium
ACCTTATTGTTTTGCGGCCCCTTAACGGCCAATATCGCCAATATTTGCGGCGAGCCGGACTACATCCACGGTTTGACGCGGGTCCAGTGAACGGGACTGCGCGCGCTATGGTCGTTGAAATTACGAAGCAGCGGGTTTCTTGCCCGCGGAGCCAACTTGGCTATCGGGACAGGTCGAGGCACAGCGACTTGGCCGCATCCTGCGGCCCCAGCCGGCGATGGCCGTGCGGCGCCCTTCTTCGCGCGCTCGTATCGCGTGATACTCGCGAAGAGGAGTTCCCTCGCGACTGCAAGCCGGCGGCGCTGCTGCTCCCGCATGGAGTTCGTGAGTTACCGCCTTTCAACACGACCGGCTTCCCTTCGCGTGGTGTGCAGAAGCGACGCGCCCGTCCGGCCCTTACCAAGCATGACCCAGGGAGGCTGACGGAAGGCGCCCTGGCCGCTCGTCCATCTCAGGAATGGGGCTCCGGAATGGGGGTCAGGAATGGGCTTGAGAAGCCAGTCCCAATCCGGGACGCGTTCTCGTACGAAATCGGGTGAGAGCCGGCGACGTCTCGTCTTTGCCGGCGCACCTCCCCGATCGGGCCTAACTAATGCCCCGGCGCGAATGCAAACACCTGGTTGTTGCCCTTCCCCGGGCCTATGTGCGCGTAACCGGAGCCCCAATACGCCACTCCATCGGCGATCGCCGGACCATCCACAACCGAGCCGCCGCTATCGAAACTCCACAGAATGTTTCCCGTCCTGGCATCCATGGCATACATGAATCCCGAGAACGACCCCGCATACACTACGCCGTTCGCCACGCTCATGGCGCCCGGATCGATAGCGCCTTTACTGGGATCCGCGGTCTGCCAGACTATCTTCCCCGTCCCCGCATCGAGGGCGCTCCATGAGCCCCACGTGATTTCTTGGCCGCGCTTCGCCAGGGCGTATGCGCCGTGAAGGCTGTTGGAGATGGCCGCGTAGATTCGTTCCCCATCGCTGGCGGTTCCCCACTCGATTCCGCCCAGGGTGCTGCCCGGTCCCACTACCGTGCTCCACAAGATGTCGCCGGTTGCCGGCTCCAGGCCCCAGAAGATACCGCTCTTTTGACCGAATCCCACCAGGCCCGGTAACAGGTTTGGTCCCGAGCCGCCTAAGTCATAATCCGGTCCCGCCGGCGAAGGGCATGTCACTCCCGTCTTCGCGCTGATGCACGCCACCGTCCACACATCGTATCCGTGCACTTGCTTGTTCCACAGGATTGCGCCCGTGCTCATATTCAGCGCCAGCGCCGAATCGAAATAGTCGGCCGGGTCCGTGCATGATTCGCTCATCCCCGCGCTGACCTCGGCCTGGCAGCTCGCCACCGTGTCTGGAACGGTGTAGTTGTTGCCCACGCCCACATAGATCAGTCCTTTGGCGGCATCGATAGCCGGCGGCTGCCAAATGGCGCCGCCGCTGTATCCGCCCGCTTCGCCGCCGTTGTCCGGCACTGTATAGGTCTGCCAGAGGATCTTACCAGTATTGGCGTCCAATGCCACCATGCTGCCTCGAAAGGTACAGCACACGTATCCGGGCTGATCCGCCAGGCCTTCTTCGTTTGACGAGACTCCTACCACCACCATGTCTCCCACCACCACTGGCGATCCGGTAATAATGGCCGCCTGGTTCCTTTCCACTTGCGTCACCCAATGCAGAGCGCCATTTTGCTGATTGATCGCCATAATACGCGCCCCGTCATGCGGCGTTCCCGCAGTCTCGATGTCTCCGATAATCAGGTCGGCGCCATGCATCGCCGGACTTACTCGTGAAATGGCCCCGGCAACCCCGTCGTACTGTGAAATCTGGGCCGACCAGATGGCTTGCCCTGTAGCCTTGCTGATTGCGTACAAATTGCCCTTCCAGTCCGGCACATAAATCGCAGTGCTACCCACTGTGGGCGTGGCCGAAACATCGCCTCCCGTGTGAAATATCCACTTCGCCGTAAGAGAGCTCGCATTGGCCGTGCCGATGAGGGTTTCAGTGGGCTGGTTGCGCGAATTCGACAGGTCGTTCCCGGCCGCCGGCCATAGCGTTGCGCTAGCTGAGGAGCCTCCGGATTGAGCCGCGTAAATCGCTGCGCCGAGCATTGTGAATATCACCGCCCCAAACTTAATGGGAGAGATAGAGACTAGTCTGTTCATAATAAACCCCTTGTTTGAGCTTGGCTCGCACTTATCGTCAATTACATATGAAGGCAGCTCATCGAATACTACCGTCATAATTATAAGTGCGGCTACGACGTGGCGACGCTGCTAAGTGCGTTAGTTTACTCAAGTAAATGCACGGCCCCGCACAACCCCGAACACCGGGTTGCTCCGGACAGGCGCCGCTCACGCTCGCCGTCGGGCGCGCCCCGCCGCCCCGGTCGATTTAGCACGCTTGATCCTCGCTCGCGGCACGGACTTACTTCAATTGAGCTGCCGGGTCGCGGGAACCCAGGCGGCTGTGTGGATTCACACCGACCCGCCGCCTTCCCGGAGATGAGCGCGAGAGTCGTATCGCGATGCGCTCAACTAGCGATGGGCCGAACCCGGAAGGGCAGGGAACTGTGTGCCTCGGTAGCCATGTTCCCGGCTTATGGAGCCGCATAGTTGAGTGACAGCCGACGTGCTGCTACAGGCTAGCGTTTTCGCGAAAATGCGAACATTTGTGAGGCAGGTGGCCAACCAATGTCACTTACTTTGCCGGATGTGAGGTAGTGTGAGATGGTGTGAGGTGGGACAGANNGGACAGACGATCGTTTTTTGTCGTCTGTCAGGTGGCCGCACTTTTGCGAAACACAACAGACCGCGAAAGGTGATGGTCTGTCCTGCCAAGCGGCCGGCCACGATGCCGATCCTCAGCCGCTCCGCCAGGATTGGCTGCCCCGCAATTTGCGAGGAATGGTCGCCGGGAGCCACAGTAAGCGACATTGGGATGCCATCCTGCGCGGCGGTTGCCAACCGCCGCTGTCACCGTATTCAGGCTGACTCGATAAGGCGCGAGGACGAGTGCTTCCGCTGACTGTCTGAATTATGGGCTCTGAGCGACAATACGGCCGTACGGTAACTGCCCGTCAGGCCGGCCACCCCGGCACGTTATCGCGGAACTCGGACTCGCGACCCCTCACTCCTCGAAGGATCACGACTGGTGAACGCACTTGGCTCCGCGAATGCCATGCCTCGTCCGGCCTTACAATAGCATCGAGGTCCAATGCGCCTGTTCTCTTACGTCGAGCTGATAGTCTTTTGGTCTGCCTGGGCATATCCGTTTGTCTTTCGCGCTCCGCATGTGCAGAAACGCGAATCCATCACCGTAGTCGCGCCCACGCGCGTCGGATTGCTGCTCGAATGCATCGCGATCCTCATCGCTTTCGTCTTTCGGATGCCGCCCAGCCATCCGCCCGGCATCTGGCGCGTCGCGGCGTCGATGCTCTGCGGCGCCATCGCCGCCGCGCTGGCGTGGACCTCGGTGACTCACTTGGGCAGGCAGTTCCGGTTTCACGCCGGCCTCTATCACGATCACGCTCTGGTGAGTACCGGACCGTATGCGATTGTGCGGCATCCCATTTACGCCTCGCTGTTGGCCATTCTGCTCTGCACGCTGCTCTTGCTGACGCCGTGGCCGGTGATTCCTATCTCGCTAGCGGTCTTTGTTTGCGGCACCGAAATCCGCGTGCACTCCGAGGAACGCCTGCTCGCATCGCGATTCGGCGAGCAGTTCGCAGCGTACCGTAAGCGTGTCCCGGCCTACATCCCCTTCGTGCGATAGTGTTGTTTATGCAATTCCGCACGCTGGCAATTCTTTCGATTCTCGGCCTCTCCGCGGGCCGCGCGCAGGACCTTACGGAGAAGTATCGCCCCGTTGCCGACAGGCTCATCAACGCCGCCCTGGCCGATAACGAAGGCTACCAGCGCCTCACCTACCTGTGTTACCGGATCGGCAGCCGGCTGAGCGGATCGGCCTCGCTGCAACGCGCCATCGAATGGTCGGCGGAGCAGATGAAAGCCGCGGGCCTGAGCAACGTGCGCATCGTTCCCACCAAGGTGCCGCACTGGGTGCGCGGCGCGGAATCGGCGCGCATGGTGGCGCCGCTCGATAAGCCGCTGCACATGCTGGGACTCGGAATGAGCATAGGCACGGCCCCCGGCGGCATCACGGCCGACGTGGTCTCGGTGGAGAGTTTCGACGAGCTATCGAGGCTGGGCCGCGATAAGATTCAGGGCAAGATCGTGCTCTACAACGAGGAGTATCGCGGTTACGGCCCGACGCGCGTCTATCGCGCCACGGGGGCGGCGCGCGCCGCGGCCTTTGGCGCGGTAGCCGCGCTGGTGCGCTCCGCCACCCCGCTCGGCATGCAGATTCCGCATACCGGCGAAATGAATTACGACGATGCGCAGCCCAGGATTCCCGCGGCCGCGGTCTCGCCCGAAGACGCCATGATGATGGCGAAGCTCATCGGCGATGGCGTCCCGGTAAAAGTCCACCTGGAGATGGCCGCGCAAATGTTGCCCGACGCCGATAGCGGCGATGTGGTGGGCGAGATCCCCGGCAAGACGCATCCCGAGCAGGTGGTGGTGATGGGCGGCCACATCGATTCGTGGGATGTTGGGCAGGGCGCGCAGGACGATGGTGCATCCATCATTGCGTGCTTGCAGGCGCTGGCGCTGATGAAGAAGCTGGGCTTGCAGCCGGAGCGCACCATCCGCGTGGCGTTCTGGGTGAATGAAGAAAACGGCGGCCGCGGCGGCGACGCCTACCGCGCCTGGGTGGGCGACAAAATCAAGGACCAGGTGGCGGCCATCGAAATGGACGGCGGCGCCGAAGCTCCACTGGGCTACGGCGCGGGCGTTGACGCGAGCTCCATGGAGATGCTCAAGCAGATTGGGAAACTATTGGAACGCATCGGCGCCGGCGAAATCACCGGCGGCGGCGGGGGCTCGGATATCGCGCCTCTCCTCAGGGATGGCGTCCCCGGCCTCAGCGAGCGCACCGTGGGCACGCACTACTTCGACTGGCACCACACCGAAGCCGATACGCTCGACAAAGTGAGCCTCGACGATTTCCGCAAGAATCTGGCGTCGCTCGCCGTCATGGGCTTCGCGCTGGCCGATATGCCCGGCCGGCTTACAGCCGCCACAGCCGCAGGCCGCGGGCCACGATAGTACTGAGGAAAGTAGGGCAGGCGCTTCCGCCCATCAGGGCGTTAAAGCGAGAGCCCTCGGCCAGAGTTTCGGATTCGGGCGGCGGCCGCTTGGTTGTTCGGCGGCCACTTGCTTGAAGTTTAGTGGCACTTCCTGCCCGCGCGGCACAGAATCACAGAAGCACTTGGCGTAACTTCGGTGCGGTCGTCAATCGTTCCAGCCCTCCCGCCGCGCAGAACCACGTCTCCGAGCTGGCGACAAAACTGGCCGTTTATGGCACGGCACGAGGCGGCGGGTGGCCAGTTTCCGATAAGTCCGTTTTCTGACCAGTGGAGAGACGTGTGGCCAGAGCCATTCCCAAACCCTGCGCGACTTACCATTGAGCTGCCGGCCCGTCTAAAACTAGGTCAGTGCGTACGAGACTTGCGTCAATCCAACCGGAGCGCAGTTGTGGGATCGAGTCGCAACGCCCGTCGAACGGGAAGGTAACCCGCCGCTAACGCCGCCAGGCACAGGATCAGCGCGGCTCCGCCGAGCGTCTGCACATCCGTAGGCTTCAGACCAAAGAGCAAAAACCTCAAGAACCGGCCGGCTAACATCGCAACTGCGGTTCCGACGATCAGGCCGGCGAAAACCGCGAACGCCAGGCGCCGAAGGACGATGCCTGTGATATTCGCTGGCCGCGCGCCGAGGGCAATTCGAATGCCGATCTCCTTCGTCCGCCGCGCAACGGAGTAAGCGACGGCGCCATATACGCCAAGGACAACCAGCATCAGCGTCAGCCCGGCGAAGAATCCCGCAAGATCCGCAATAAGAACTTCCCGGGCTAGCTTTTGATTGATGAGTTGCTCCAGGGTTGCGGTCTCGACTATTCTCACCCGCGGATCGACATCCCGCACGGCACGGCGAATGTCACCCGCAACCGCGAACGGTGAAGCGGTGGTGCGGACCTCAAGGGAATGGATCTCCGAACCGCTCTGCAGCGCCGCAAAATAGACGAACGGCTGGGCGGATTCGCGAAGATCGCCGTGTTTCGCGTCCTTGGACACACCGGCAATCTCGTAGGACTTGCCGTTGAACACGAAACGCCGGCCGACAGCGTGATCGGTTCCCGTAAATCGGCGGGCCATTGTCCGATTGACGATCACGACTGGCAGTGTGCTCGCGGTGTCGCTTAGCGAGAATTCGCGCCCCTCCAACAGCGGAATCCCCAGGCTCTCAAAGTATCTCGGCGAAACCCAGTTCGCCCCGGCGCGTTGATCCTCGCCGGTTGGCGCCGGAGAACCCTCAAGGCGGAATCCCCTAATTCCGCCGGCATTTCCCAGAGCTGCGTCAAACGACGCACAAGCGGACTTAACGCCCGGAGCAGCCTCCGCGTGCCGCAACAGCTCCATGACCAAAGTCGGCCATGCGGGTTGATACTGTCCTTGGGGAGCGAGTTGAACAGAGAGCACGTTGCCGGCGCGAAGCCCCAAGTCTTGATTCTTCAGGTTCTGCAGAGTGTGTACAAACAGGCCGCCCACAACCAGCAACAGCATCGATAGGGCGACCTGGGCGGCAACCAGTCCGCCTCGGAGCCCGAGGCCGCCCCGTCCGAAAGATGTGCCGGACGCGTTCATTTTCAGAGCCTCTCCCACGTTTCCACGCACTGCATGAATGGCCGGGGCCACGCCGAATAGCAGGCCCGTGACCAGCGATATCGTTAGGTTGAACAGCAAGACCGGCAGATCGGGCCTAAGATCCACGGAGATAGTTTTGCCGGCGCCCGACACCAGGTTGAGAAGAATCCGCTGGCCCCAAATCGAAAAACCCAGTCCGAGAAAGCCGCCCAGAACAGACAGGACTACGCTTTCCGTGATGAGTTGCCGAAAGAGACGGACGCGGCTTGCGCCAATGGCGAGACGGGTGGCGATCTCGCGCTGCCGGCTTGCGGCGCGCGCAATCAAGAGGCCCGCCAGATTGGCGCACGCGATCAGAAGCGCCACCACCACGATACCCATGAGGACCTTCAGGGGAGCGGAGAAGGTGTCCCGCAGCCCAGAACTTCCCGAACTGCCAGGCTCTATATCGACTCGCTCAATGAATCGATTCTGCATTTGCGGAGCAAGCGCGCCCAGGCTGGCGCCCGCCTGTTTAGCGCTCACACCGGGCTTCAGTCGCCCCATCAAGTTAAGCCAGGTGTAGCCTGGAGCCGTCCTTAAGGCCGGCGGCATCAGCGTCATCGTTGCCCATACATCCACGGACTCGCCGACGGTCTCACTAAGAAACTCCGGCGGAGCGACACCCACGATCGTGAATGCCTTACCGTCCAGGTCGATTTGTCTGCCAACCACCTCGGGGGAACCACTGAAAGAGCGCCGCCACCAGCGGTCGCTGATCACGGCGACCTGCTGGTCCTCCTCGTCATCCCGGAACGTTCGTCCGAGGGCGCGTCGAACTTGAAGCATTGAAAAATAGTTGCTCGACACGATCTTGCGCTGCACGGTATCTGTTTCGGCGCCAATTCCGGCAGCCACTGGGGCCAGTGTCGAAGCTGCCATGATGCCCGAGAAGGCGCTTTCTTCTTCGCGAATCGCGAGATAGTCCCCATACCCGAAGTCGCCGATCTTGCCGTCCCGCGAGTACGATGTCAGCACCACTAATGTCGCCGGATCGTTTACCGGGAGCGTCTTCAGCAGGATCGCGTTCATCAGACTGAAGATGGCAGTGTTCGCTCCAATGCCAAGCGCAAGCGACAACACGGCCGTGAGAGTGAAGCCGGGATTTCGCCTCATCGTGCGGCAGGCGTATCTGATATCCGCGGAAAGCCGGTCAAGCCAGGTCCACGCCCACACGGAGCGGCCTTCCTCGGCGGCCAGCGTCAGACTACCCAGGTCTGAACGCTTGCCATCCGCCTCCGAAAGAGATGCGATCGACTCAAGCTCCTCCCGCATGTCCTGCTCAAGAGCCTTGCGGTGGCCAGGCAGAAGGTACTTTAGTTTCAGAAGAACGCTCATTTGTTGCCTCCTTCGGCCACTGGGCCCATGATTTGCGCCACCGCTGAAACGAACTCAGCCCATTTCGAATGCTCCCGTTGAAGCTGTTTCCGGCCGGCCGCGGTCAGACGGTAATATTTTGCTTTGCGATTGTTCTCGGAGACTTCCCACTTCGCCGATACCCACCCTTTTACCTCCAGCCGTTTCAATGCCGGGTATAGAGAGCCGAACTCAATGTCCAGCGCCTCGCTGGAGTTGGCGCGAATCGCTTTGGAGATGCCGTAGCCGTGCAGCGGCGAGAGAACCAGCGTTCGCAGTACCAGCATTTCGAGCGTTCCTTGGAGATGATCCATATGGAGACAGCTTATATGAAGACTGCCATAATAACAAGTCGCGTGGCGTTGCTCAAGGCTTGCCGAACCCTGAGTTGTGGTTCGGCGCGACCGTAACCCTCCACAAGCGGCGAGGTGCTTACAGAATCGGCCCAATGGACGAGAAGGGCTTTCCGGAAACTTGCCCGACGAGTTCCCCGCGCCAGCGCTTGGCCGTCTCACGTCCATGTTGTAAAGTGGCCGGGGAGGGCTAAAAACAGGTCGCCCGCTTATCGCGGAAGCTTGCCAAGCGGCGTTCTGCGATATATGCGCGTTGACAGGCACGCGCCTAATCGTGTGGGCGGGTCTTATTCTAACGCCTATGGCGCTTCCGCCTTCCAAACCGGCCCCGCCACGGTAAACTGATAAGAGATGAAGTACGGTCCGGTTCTTGCCGCCGCTGTTGGCTGTGTCGCCATGGTCGGCGCCCTTATGGCGCAACGGCCGTTCCGGGAATACCCGGCTTGGGAATACAACAATTTCCCCTTGCCCAAGGACTACATGGTCCCCGGCGAGTGGACTTTCGCGCGCCTGATGTACCCCACCACCCACTACCGCATCGACTGGCAGTCGGAATTAAAGCGCGGGCTCGACTGGCGGGACGGGAACACCAACTGGACCATCGACTATCCGCGCTCCGACCGTCATCTCGCGTTGGCGATCCGCCGCCTGACGCGCATCGACGCGCGCTCGGCCGAGCAGCCCATCAACCTCGACGACGATGACGACGTATTCAATTACCCGTGGCTCTACGCCGTCGAAGTGGGCCACTGGGAGCTCACCGATTCGCAAATCGCCAAGTTCCGCGAGTTCCTGCTGCGCGGCGGCTTCTTCATGTGCGACGATTTTCACGGTACCGACGAGTGGAACGTCTTCATCGAAACCATGAGTAAGGTTTTCCCGGACAGGCCCATCGTCGATCTGCAAAACGAGAACCCGATTTTTCACACCGTCTACGACCTAAGCGACCGCTATCAGGTACCTGGGTTCCAATACACGGAAACCCATAGCATCTGCGAAAAGTGCCCCACGTTTCCGAACTTCGGCACGGGTGGCGACTTCCCCAGATGGCGCGGCATTTACGATGAGCATGGACGCATAATCGTGGCCATCTGCCATGACATGGATCTGGGCGATTCCTGGGAGAACGCCGACGAAATCACCTATCCGCAAAGGTTTTCCGCGTTGGGTATCCGCATCGGCGTAAACTACATAACCTACGCGTACACGCACTAATCGAGACGCATGGCGACTAATTTTGTGGGGCAGGTTGGAAAAACCTGCGGCGGCCTCGCGCGGGGCTATGGTGGAACAGTTTATCGTTGAAGCCGTAAAAAAAGAGGCCCAAGGTAACCTCGGGACCGCAACCTTCGGCTCCTTCGGCGATCACGACGTAAGCCTGTGCCGGTAATCCGCTCCAGGCGGCCGGGAGCCATGGACCTGTCGAATTTCGACTTCGATGACCTACTCTCCTGACGTCAACGTTTGGATTGCCCTTGCCGCGGAACGGCGCATGCATGATCGCGTAGCCCGGCGCTGGTTCGGCAATCTGCAAGACGAAAAGCTGGCGTTCTGCCGCCTTACCCAGTTGGGCTTTCTGCGGTCGGTGACGAACAAGCACGTTATGCAGGAAGAGGTCATGAGCCAGACGAGGCGTGGCAGGCGTATCGCGTATTGCGTTCGGACCGGCGAACCGGCTACTTGGTAGAGCCGAACCAAATCCCCGAAGCGCGGCGGCGTTCACTGACTGTCCATTGACCTCGCCGAATCTGTGGACCGGGCACGCGTACGATGTGTACCTCTGCGCGTTCGCCCAAGCCGCCCGATTGACTCTGGTAACGTTCGACGCGAAGATCCCCGCCAGGGATGATGTAAGTTGCTTTCTACTAACTGGAACTCCTGGTCTGAATGCCTTCCCTATTCGTGTGAAGTCGCATTCATTCGGCCCAGGCGTTTTAGTTTTCCGAACCTGGGGCAAAACCCGATCACGCGCGATTCAACTTTCTTTTCTCAACCCCTTCAATCACTTACAGTCATCAACCCCGAAACTCCTTGATACGCCCTGCTACCCTGAAATCGGATAGAGCTTGGGCGCGACACTTCTCGCAAGCCCAACAGGTTTTCTTGCTGGCCGGCATTGCGTTACACAACTAAAATTAAAGTGATACTTGAATTTCCCGGCTTCTAAAGCCATGCGGCATCAGCCATATGTATATGGTGTCGGCATGTATGGCATGGGCGGAAAGACTGTGAGTTCGGACTCGACACGGCCGCCCGAGAGAAAACAGCTCGTATCGTTTCGCACGAGGATCTCAGCGAGTCAGCCATCAAGGGCCTGTAGCCCGCAACGCTATGCCATCAATTCTCAAACCCGCAGTGTCTTCAAAAAACACCACCGGTCCCACCCCAACCAGAGCCAGGCGGCCTGCCGGAAGCCATGATGGGCGTACCCTACGTGCTGCCCGTAAACCCCATCGTGCACTACCAGCCACGCTTGAACCAGCGAATGGTGCCGATCGCCGACGTCCCCCCGCAGGACATCGCCCCATGGCGGGACGCATTGAAGCGCCTGTTGACGGACCGCGACCATTACCAGCAGATCGCCCATCAATCGCGCGCGGCCGCGCTAACCTATGCCGCCAATCTCTCCGTTGCACCATTCGAGCATATTGTGGGACAGGCATCCCTGCCTGTCCACCCGGCCGCCCCAACCACCGAGCCCAAACCGTCGCCGCCGAGACCCGCCATCGAACTCTCCCCGGAAAAGCGCCTACTCCTTGCCCTGCGCCTTCGCAAGCGCGCCCCCGCTGCTTCGTGGTTCCCCGGCGTCAACGCCGCCCCGTCGCCACGCCTGTTCTGGTTCCCGCACGCCGGCGCCGGACAATCCGCAAAGCCGCCCTTCGCAAACGCGCCCGCAAACACGTCCGCCACCATCTGCCCCGTCGTCTACCCCGGCCGCGAGTCGCGTCTCGCCGAAGCGCCCTTCGAACGCATGAAGGCACTGGTAGATGCTCTCGCGCAAGCCATCGAGGATTATCTCATCCAACCCTTCGCCTTCTTCGGTCACAGCATGGGCGCCATCGTCGCCTTCGAGCTCGCCCGCGAGTTGCGCCGCCGCAGCCTCCCGCTGCCGTTCCTGCTGATTGCCTCCGCCGCGCGCGCCCCGCAGTTCCGCCGCAACCACGTTCCCCCACCCGAGCCCAGCGACGAAGCTCTGCTCCTCCAAGCCGAGTTGCCGGACCATCCCACCATCCGCCACGCCATCCTGCCCGCACTGCGCGCCGACACCACGCTCTACCGCCACTACAGCTACGCCGAGGACGCCCCGCTGCCCTTTCCGATCCGCGCCTACGGCGGATCGGAAGACCCCAACATCGCGCGCGAACATCTCGAAGCCTGGCGCGAGCAGACCGCCGAGCACGAGCAGACCGCCGGGCCCCAGCAGACCGCCGGGCCCCGGCAGACCGCCGCATCCTTCGCCGTCCGCCTATTCCCCGGCGGCCACTTTTATCTCCGCACGGCCGAACCCGAATTCCTAACCGCACTCCATGAGGACCTCCATGAAAATTACCGTTCTTGACGGATACTGCCTCAACGCCGGCGATCTCTCCTGGGACCCGCTGCGCGCCTTCGGCGAGGTCGAAGTCTTCGACCGCACGCCCGCCGATAAAGCCGTCGAACGCGCCGCCGGATCGGCCATCGTGCTCACCAATAAGACGCCGTTGCCCGCCGCCGTCCTCGACCAGCTCCCCGATCTGCGCTACATCGGCGTGCTCGCCACCGGCTACAACGTGATCGATATCGAAGCCGCGCAGCGCCAGGGCATCGTAGTCTCGAACGTTCCCACTTATGGGACCGCCTCCGTGGCGCAATTCGTCTTCGCGCTGCTCCTCGAGCTATGCCACCATGTCCAGCTTCACGCCGATGCCGTACGCTCGGGTGAATGGACGGCCAGCCCCGATTGGTGCTTCTCCAAATCGCCACTGATCGAACTGGAAGGCAAGACCATGGGCATCGTAGGCTACGGCCGGATCGGCCGCCAGACCGCGCGCATCGCCGAAGCCTTCGGCATGTCCGTGCTCTGGTGGGACAAGCCTCCCGGCCTGTCCTCTTTGGACGATCTCCTGCAGCAATCCGACGTCGTCAGTCTCCACGTCCCTCTCTCCGAAGAAACCCGCGAGATGATCGACGCCCGCACATTAGCGCTAATGAAACCCACCGCCATCCTCATCAACACCTCCCGCGGCCCGCTAATCAAAGAAGCCGATCTCGCCGCGGCGCTCAACTCCAGCCGCATCGCCGGCGCCGCTTTAGACGTGCTATCCATGGAGCCGCCATCGCCCGAAAATCCGCTGCTCACAGCCAGGAATTGCCTGATTACGCCGCACATGGCATGGGCCACCACGGAGGCGCGCCGCCGCCTGATGACTTCCGTTATCGAAAACGTAGCGGCGTTTTTGAGCGGTCACCCGCAAAATGTGGTACGTTAACGGGCGGAGGTCGGTTCATGCAACGTAGGCATTTTCTGGTTACTTCGGCGGGCGCTCTCACGGCCGCTTCGAGCGTCTTTGGCAGCCCTAGCGATACATTACGGATGGCGGTGGTGGGGGTGGGCGGCCGCGGCAAAAACCACATCAGCAGCTTCAGCGCTCTTCCCAACGTCGAGATTACCGCGATTTGCGATATCGACGATTCGCACCTCGCCTCCGGCGTGAAGCAACTGACTGGGCTCGGCAAGAAGGAACCGCAGACCTACAAGGACATTCGCAAGCTGCTTGAGAACAAGGATATCGACTTCATCTCCATCGCCAGCCCGAATCACTGGCATACCCTGATGACCATCTGGGCGGTGCAGCACGGCAAAGACGTTTACGTCGAAAAGCCCTGCTCGCACAATATCTTCGAGGCCAAGCAGATTGTGGCCGCGGCGCGCAAATACGATCGCATCGTGCAGCAGGGAAGCCAGATTCGCTCTTCCGAGGCCGTTCGCGACGGCGTTCAGAAGATGCGCGATGGGTTGATTGGCGATGTCTATATGGCGCGCGGCCTGTGCTTCAAATGGCGCGACACCATCGGTCACAAGCCGGTCGTGCCCATACCCGCCGGCGTCGACTACGACCTCTGGACCGGCCCTTCCCCCATGCACCAGTTCACCATGAACCGCTTCCATTACACCTGGCACTGGTTCTGGGATACCGGCAATGGCGATCTGGGCAATCAGGGCATCCACGAGGTGGACGTTGCCCGTTGGGGTTTAGGCGTGAAATATCCGGTGAAGGTGAGCGCCATCGGCGGGCACTTCATGTTCGACGACGACCAGGAAACGCCCAACACCCTGAACTGCGCATTCGAGTTCGCCGACAACGGACGCCGCCAGATGTTGGAGTTTGAAGTCCGGCACTGGATGAGCAACGGCGAAGCCACCGTGGGTCCGTCGCCGCAGCGCGCGGCGCCCGCCGCTGCCGCCGCTCCTTCGGATGGCGATGGACCGGCGCCGCCGCCCGGCCGGGGTGGCGCGGCGCGGCCCCGGAACACGGATTCCATCGGCAATCTGTTCTATGGCTCGAAAGGCTATCTCGATGTGGATAGCTACAGCAGCTACAAATCGTGGCTTGGCAAGGAACAGGCGGAGGGCCCGGCAGCCAGGGACGCCGACCCGATGAAGAACCACGTGACGAACTTTGTCGAGGCTGTCCGCGCGCACAAGAAGGAAATCCTCCACGCGGAAATCGAAGAAGGCGCGGCATCCACGGTCCTGGTCACTTGGCCAACATTTCCTACCGCGTAGGCCGCACTATCAACTTCGATTCGAAGACCTTCACGTGCATCGGCGATTCGGAAGCCAACAAGCACCTGTCCCGCGAATATCGCAAGCCGTTCGTGGTTCCGGAAAAGGTCTAGTGGGGCGGGGCCATGCCCTGCCCACCCGAATCAAAAGAATCACCAGCACTTTGCCTTGCGCCTCGCAGTGAATCACTGTCCAACGCCGCGCTAATTCGCCGCGCCGCGCCGCGCCGTGAACCGCCAGCCGTCGCGCTATTCCGCTTCCCGAACCTGCTGGCTGAGATAGCGTTCGTATCCGAGTTCGTGGATCTGGTGCACTTGCGCTTCGAGCCAATCGACGTGCGCTTCCTCGTCCTTTAGCAAACGCTCGAATAGTTCCCGCGAAGCGTTGTCTCCTTCATCGCGCGCCAGACCGATAAAGCGGTTGTACATCGCCACGGCCCCAATCTCCAGCTTGAGATCGCCTTCCAATTGCGCCTGCACGTTGCCGCCGATGCTCAACTGCATCGGTTCTGTCATGGTCGGAATGCCGTCGAGAAACAGGATTCGCTCAATCAGCGCCTCCGCGTGCTTCATCTCGTCGATCGATTCTTTCTTGATGTGCGCCGACAGCCTGTCGTACTTCCAGTTCTCGCACATTTCGGCATGGAGGAAGTACTGATTGATCGCCAGCAGTTCTTCTTTGAGCGCCTCGTTCAAAGCGGCAACGACTTTCGGATTTCCCTGCATGGGTAGTATTCTATCCCAGCCGCAATTCTGCGTCATCGGAGGCGCCAGTGAGGCGCGGCCATGCCCTGCCCATAGCGTGCCTTACAGAGCCGACATCCGCCAACCGATGCGTTTCCGCAGAAAGTGGGTGCGCTTTTCCGGCGGCAGCGCCAACAAGCGGCGGATCTGATCGCGCAACCCCAGTTCGCTCTCCTTCTTGAGCGCTTCGAGTCTAGCTTTTCTGGTCAGCCGAGGCTTCCGCAAGAATCTTCTCCAAAATTTCGATCACCGCCAAGTCTCGCGGCCGGCCAGCCGCTTTCTTGCTCTTGATGATATCGGCTAATGGCGCCACTCTGAGGCTCGATTCACCCAACCGGATCTGCAAAGACCGGCGCCGCAGCCCTTCAAATGATCGCACGCCGTCGATGACGTCCATGAAATCGAGTTGCAGCCCGTCGTCGTCCCGCATCAGCCGGATCAATCCGCTCGCCGGGTAGTAAGGATGCAGCGCAATCGCCCCCAGGTCGGCCGCAATCCGCTTCAGCTTTTTGAGATTGGCCGGCGTCTTGCGGAAGAAGAAGTCGAAATCCACGGTGGTGACCGGCGCTCCTTGCAGCGCCGCTGCGGCGTTGCCAATCAAGACCGCCTGCAGCCCGTGTCTCTCCAGCGCCTGCGCGATTTTAGCCAGGATTGGCGCCGCGTCCATCGCTCACTCCGCCGCCACCGGAAGCGGCGCCAGCACCCGTTCCGACATCGCGTGCTTGAGCGCGTCGATGCCTTGCCCGGTGGCGCTCGATATCTCAAAGTAGGCAAGGCCTCGCTCGTCCGCCATTTTGCGCAGCGACGCGATCCGCTCCGGGTCCTGCGCCACGTCCATCTTCGTGGCGACTACGATCATCGGCTTCGCGGCCAGATCGTCGCTGAAACTGGCCAGCTCGCGCAGCACCGTCTCGAAATCTTCCACCGGATCGCGGCCGCTGCTCTCGGAAACATCCACCAGATGCGCCAGCAGACGCGTGCGTTCGATGTGGCGCAGGAACTGGATGCCCAACCCGTGTCCCAGGTGCGCTCCCTCGATCAATCCCGGAATGTCGGCCACCACGAAGCTGCGAAAGTCGGGAACCTGCACCACGCCAAGGTGCGGTTCGAGCGTGGTAAACGGGTAGTCGGCGATCTTCGGCCGCGCCGCCGAAATGCGCGAGATCAGAGTCGATTTGCCGGCGTTCGGGAAGCCCACCAGCCCCACATCCGCCAGCAGCTTCAGTTCCATCCGCAGCCGCTTCTCCTGGCCCGGACGGCCCGGCTGGTGTTCCGTCGGCGCCTGGTGCGTTGCGGTTGCGAAGCGGGCGTTGCCCTTGCCCCCGCGTCCGCCGCGCGCCACCGTGAACCTCTGGCCGGATTCGGTGAAATCGTAGAGACGGTCGCCGGTAGCCTCGTCGTAAACCACCGTGCCTACCGGAACGTCGACATCGAGCGATGCGCCATCCGCGCCGGTCCGGTTGCTGCCCTCGCCGTGGCGGCCACGCTCGGCCTTGTGCTCCGGGTTAAAGCGAAACTTGAGCAGCGTGTTCTCATGTTCATCGGCCACCAGGATTACGTCGCCGCCGTGGCCGCCGTCGCCGCCGCTCGGGCCGCCGCGCGGGACGTACTTCTCCCGGCGAAAGGCCAGGCAACCGTTGCCGCCATCGCCCGCCTTGACCAGAATTCGGACTTCATCGATGAACATGGAACACACCCGAAATGGCAGCCACCCAAAATAGAAAGGCCGCCGGTCCCGAAAGAACCGGCGGCCTTCCGAAGCTGCCTCGCCGGATTACGCCGACGTACATTATTGCGACTACGTTATTGAGGCGACGTTGATGCAGACGAACTTGCCCATCCGTCCCCGGTCCTTGAACTCCACCACGCCCGTCACCTTGGCGAAGAGCGTATCGTCCTTGCCCCAGCCGACGTTCGTGCCCGGCTTGATCTTGGTGCCGCGTTGCCGCACGATGATCGAGCCCCCTGGAACAAGCTGGCCGCCGAACACCTTCACGCCTAGCCGCTGCGCGCACGAATCGCGCCCGTTTTTGGAACTGCCTAAGCCTTTTTTATGCGCCATATGTCACCTACGCCGAAATATCGCCCACCTTCACTTGCGTGTAGGATTGGCGGTGTCCAATGGTCTTCTTGTACTGCTTCTTGCGCTTGAACTTGAAGACGATAATCTTCTCGCCCCGGCCATTGCCGGTGATGGTGCCCTTGACAGTGGCGCCCGATACCAGCTCGCCGCCGTCGCCGAACGCCATCTTGACGGGGAACTCGATTTCCGAGCCCACATCGCCATCCACTTTTTCCACGCGGATCACGTCGCCCGCAGCGACGCGGTACTGCTTTCCGCCGGTTTCAATAAT
>PLDF01000456.1 GCA_003135055.1 Bryobacterales bacterium
GCCCGAGTCTGGCGAGTGCGATATCGTTCAGCGCCTGTGTCACCAGTCCGAGCGCGCCTCCATAAAGGACCCATCAGATTAACTCGGGAAACAGCGCGCGCATCTCTCCATTGGTCCCCTCCGGCATCTCGCCTCCGAACAGCGGGAAGAGGATGACGCCGAAGAAGACCCAGTCCGGAACGCCTAGCGCCGCCGCTGGCATGGCTCTGTCGGCATATGCGTGCGGCGTTGTGCGGAAAGCGATCGTATAGACGATTCCAACCAAGACGCCCAACAGGAATGCGACTGCCTCCCTCTCTTGCGTCATCACCAAAGGGTAGCTAGCCGCCAAGCCGGCCAGCGCGCCCAGCAGTGTGCGTCTGAGGCGCCTGTTCATTGGGAGGGATAGTCAGACCTTCCCACTAGGCAACATTGCGGGAAACTTGGCTTGCAGAGACCCGCTGCTGAGAGCCGCGCGCTTGGAAGCGCTTCGCCAATAGCGCATCCAGGCTGAACTTGCCGGCTCCGAAGATCAACACCAGCAGAGACGCGATCAGAAAAGTGTAGGGAGCCGCCGCATAGAATTTGTCCGGGTCTGAGAAGATGGAAAACAATGCTTCACGGTCGCCCGTAATGAATGCGACAGTCATGTTGCAGGTAAGCAGAAACGCGATCAGCCGCGAAGCCAGCCCCGCCGCGAGGAGTATGCCTCCCACGAATTCCAGGGTGCTGATAAAAGGTGCGTTCAGCCCGGGAAACGGAATGCCGAGTTCGCCAAAATAAGCCGTCACTTTGTCCAGGTGAGTCAAATGGCCCCATCCCGTCTGGATGAACTGCCATCCCCAGTAAAGCCGCACCGCAAGCAGAAACGGCGATTCCAGGCTTGAGCTTAAGTGGATCAACATACCATAGAGTCGCTGAACACGGTCGATCATGACGTTTCTTCCTCTCCGTTTACCGGCTGGCACAACCAGCCCAACTGAGACCATGACGCAAACCAGGTCTCGATCATGTTAGGGGACCCTTCCATCAAGGCGATCGCTTCTCCAATGGGGCTTCCGTGGCGAAGCGCATTGAGAATGCGCAACTCCTCCGTGTCAAGCCGGCGATAGAAGACAGTCGATTCCACCCGGTGGACGGCCAAAGCGATCGGCGCCGGTTTTGGCGCGCCGCTTCGACGCAACGCCGGGCGCACTCGTCCTCTCGATGCCTGCGCTTGAATCCGGAGATCGTCGACCGGGTACTGCAGTTCAAGCAGACGCAGATGCGGCTGGAGTCCGAACCTCATTTCCAGACCAAGTTCGAGCAGATCCTCTGGGCCGAGGGGCTTTTTTGTTCCTCCGTCAAACGCTTCTATATGCGCCCACTCCAGCCGCACCATATCCAATGCGACGGCAAGGTTTTCGCCGCCAAAATCCGCATGATCGCGCAACCACGCTTCGAGCCGCGAGCCAAGGTCTCGCAGCGTGAAGGAGCACGAAGGAAGTTCCGATAAATAGGCCTTCGACAGCCGGTCGAAACCACGCCGCCCCAGGACCGCGCACAAACCCGGGAAGTCGTCGAGCAGCGAATCGAGCACTCGAGCCCAATAAGAGCGGCGGTAGATTTCGAGCCGTTCTAGCGGCGTCATGCGGCCATTCGGCTTGATGAATGTGCGGGCTTCACCGCGCGCCGGCGCCAGGGGGGCCATAACGGCCGTCGCAAATTGCCGCTGCAATCCCAGAAGATTCATGGCGCAATCGCCGTTAGCGCATGCAGGAATCGGTTCGCTTTCAGGGCTTCGGCGTGAACCCTTTCAAAAGAGGGGATACGGTCGTCCCACTCAAGCAAGGTCGGGGTTGGGCCCACCCTGGAAATTGCATGCGCATAGAGTTTCCAAACCGGGTCGATCACCGGATGATCGTGGGTATCCAGAATGTACTTTTCGAAATTGGAATGGCCGGCGATATGGATCTGAGCGACTCGCTCCGGAATCACGCTATTGAGGTACTCGTAAGGGTCGAAATCATGGTTCCTGGACGAAACATAGATGTTGTTAACGTCCAGTAGAATGCCGCAATCGGCCTGTTCGACAACCTCGTTCAGAAACTCCCACTCGGTCATTTCCGATTCGTGGAACTCGGCGTAACTGCTGACGTTCTCGACGGCGATCGGGACTTCTAAGAAGGAGGATGCCTCGCGAATCTTGCCGGCGGTAACCTTGGCTGCCTCGAATGTGTACGGCATGGGGAGCAAGTCGTGCGTGTATCTTCCGTCCACGCTGCCCCAGCATAGATGGTCGGTTAGCCACGGGGTCTTGGTACGCCTCACCAGGGTTTTCAGCCGCCGAAGATGCTCGCGGTTCAGCGGCTCGGCGGATCCGAAATACATCGAGACGCCATGTTGCACTACGTGGTACTGTTCCAGAATCTGGTCGAGAATCGCGAGCGGGCTTCCTCCATCCACCATATAGTTTTCGGAGATGATCTCGAACCAGCCTACTACGGGCTTCCTTTTGAGGATGTGCTGGTAATGAGGAATCCTTAGTCCCATGCCGACCCCATAGTCGGCGAATGCATTAAATCGATTTGCCGGCATTGTCGTCGAAACCGATAGTCCTAAAGTTAGAGAAATAAAGGAGCTGGAGGAGAATGCCAGCTCCTGAGTTTTTTGAACCTGCTCCTACTTTTTCTTGTCGGTGGCGCAACCCCCATTGCCTTTGCAGGAGTTCTGTCCAGCGCAGGCGTGCTTCTCTGAGACGTTGGCCGCCTTAGCTTTGTTCTTCTTGGATCCGTCGGTTGCGCAACCGCCCGTCCCTTTGCACGCATTCTTGCCGGCACAGGCATGCTTGGGGTTTGGCGCAGCAGTCTGAGTTTGGGCAGTCTTCCCGTTATCCTGAGGGGCCGCATTGACGCGGTTCATGGTGCCGCCGAGTAGGCCGGCCAACGCCGCCGTGAGTACCACCGAATTTTTAGACAGTTTCATAAGCTTTTCCTTTCACCTTACGCCTGAAATGGCCCAATCCAGCGCTTTTCGCCGCTTTTGTAGCGCACTGAACCGGGCAGTAAATTGATACTGCTAGCCTATATATGACGGGCTGGGCCCGCCATATTCCCGGAGCATCGTTAATTTCTAGTCATGATCGGGAAAACGCTCAGCTCACGTGTTGCGGCGTACACCCATAGATACGGCTAAAGGCTAGTGTTCCTGCAATTTGGAATAAATTGCCTCGGATCCGGCTTCTACTGTTTATAATCGGTGGAAAAGCGGGGAGGTCCGGGCGGTCTCCAGCGCCAACACGCCGGCCGACCAGATGCATCTACGTGAATCGAGAAAACGTCCGGCCTCGTGGGCGGAATACAAGCGGTCGATTGGTCATGGGTGGTCCACGCCGTGGCACGGAGTCGAACTGGTTTTCGAATGGATTGCTTATTTCCTCGGCAGGTGGGCATTTCTGGAAGTGTTGGAGTACTCGGGGACCTTTTCGGTGTTGATCGCCGTCGTCTTCTACTGCGCCGACACGGGTAACCGCAGGAAGCAAAAACACTATCAGGCCTGGCAAGTGATCAATACGGCGCAGGGCAAAGGCGGCAACGGTGGAAGGATCGACGCGCTTCAGGAACTGAATGCAGACAAGGTTTCTCTAACTGGAGTAGACATCGCCGGAGCCTTTCTTCAGGGCCTTCAACTGCGGCGCGCCAACCTCGCCCGCGCCAAAATGGCTTCCGCGGACGTGCGCGGAAGCGACTTGGAAGAGTGCGATCTCCGGTTTGCGGATCTGCAATCGGCCAACTTCCGCAATGGAAGTCTTCAATTCGCCGACCTGCGCGACGCCGATCTCGAGGGCGCCGACCTGATTGGCGCAACTCTGAAAGCAGCCAATCTCGCAAACACCAACCTCAGCAACGCCGACTTGAGAAATTCAGATCTGGAAGGGATGAAATGGCAAGGCATCCGTACCATCGATTCAGCGAATATATATGGAGTGAGGCACGCCCCCGCGGGATTCGTGGCCTGGGCGCTGCAGCATGGAGCCATTTCGGATCGAGACGATGACCAGTGAACCGATGCGGATTCTGTCTCGCCGGCAGGCCATCGCCGCTGCGCTCTTGGGCTCCCGGTCTTTGACGATTCCAGCTAAGGGTCTCGACGGTCTCCAACTGGCTGTCGGCGGAGGGCGCATTGATGTTAACTTTCCCTCCGGAAGCTTCGGCGGGGGAAGCGATGCCATCCGCCAGTGGATCTTGGACGCCGCTCAATCCGTCGCCGGATATTTCGGCCGTTTCCCTGTCCCGAGAGCTGTCATTGAGGTCGATCTACAGGTAGGCAGGAAAGGGGTTTTCGGCGGAGTGACATATGGCGACGTTCCGGCCAGGACGAAGATAGCGGTCGGCGAGCGCACCAGCGCAGAAGACCTACGGAACGACTGGACAATGACTCACGAATTGACTCACATGGCTTTCCCCAACGTGCCTAGACAGCACCATTGGATCGAGGAAGGCATAGCGACTTATGTAGAGCCGGTGGCGCGCGCTCAGGCTGGCTTGCTCCCTGTGGAGGAGGTTTGGGAAGAGATGCTGCGAGATATGCCCAAAGGCTTGCCGGGCTCGGATGCACGCGGTTTGGACCAGACTCATTCTTGGGCTAACACTTATTGGGGTGGCGCTTTGTTTTGTCTCCTCGCTGATGTGCAGTTCCGCGAACGTACTAGCAACCGGCGCGGTCTGCAGCATGCACTACGTGGAATCCTAAAAGCCGGCGGTAACATCGAGGTAGAGTGGCCGCTTGTCCGCGCTCTTAAAATTGGCGACGATTCGGTTGGCGTACCGGTCTTGATGGAATTATATGACGGAATGAAGGATACCCGGGTTTCGACCGATCTACCCGGCCTCTGGAAGCGTTTGGGCGTATCCGCTACGGGACAAGGTGTAGCGTTTCTCCCGGACGCGGAACTCTCGGCGATTCGCACGGCGATCACCGCCAAGCTTGATTGACTTCGAGAGCAGCTTGAGGTGTGATTTGGAGTCGGGCAGCCTTGGCCCGGTTATTTATGGAATATTTGCGGTCGGCTCCAGCATTCAAATGTTGCGGAGGGTTCGCCCTTTGAAACTACAATGCGACCACAGGTCGAACATGTTAACGAATGTATAAGGAGAGGTTACGTTTATGCATACGGGAAAGAAGCCAGACTCCACGTCGTCGCCCCTCGGTGATTTGGAGCCGCCTATCTTGTCGGAGAAGAAACAAGCGGATAATGAGGACATTCGACAGCTTGCCTACCACTTCTGGCAGCAGCGCGGGTCTCCAACCGATTCATCGGAAGAAGATTGGTATCGGGCGGAGCAAGAGGTAGCGGCAAGCAACGGGAAGAGTAGAGCCGCACACCACGTGTAGAATCGGCAAACCCTCAGGCTACAACCTTTTTGCACGACCGGAAACGAATGTATTAAGGAAAGAGAACTTAATGGGCGGATTTCGCCACGTCAATGGGAAGGCATTAGGGAAAGGGACGCGCTATAGTATTCAGGGCGCGCGAGCACACCTTCAGCAACTTCGTTGCCTTGAACGGGACTTTGGCGGAGGCGTCTCGTCGAAACACCGACGCGAAAATCAAAGGAGAATCTGAATGGCACTTACCGTTACAGTTCGGAAGGTCGGCGACGTCTCTATCGTTGACATAAACGGCAAGATCACACTTGGTGAAAACACGGGGATGCTACGTGATGAAGTTCGATCCCTGCTGTCCATGGGGGCCAAGAATCTCGTCTTCAATATGGCACATGTGGGCTACATCGATAGCTCTGGGCTGGGTGAGCTGGTGAGTGCCTATACCACCGCAGCTAACCAGGGTGGCTCGCTCAAGCTGCTGAACCTCCAAAGTAAAGCGAGAGATTTGATGCAGCTTACTAAGCTCTACACCGTCTTTGCCGTGTTCGAAGACGAGAAAACGGCCGTCGAGAGCTTCGGAGCCGGCGCGAAGATCCTAAAGTCTGAGAGTTCATGAACGACGTTGAAACGCTTAATCTTCAACAGAACGTAGCCCGCCTGCAGGCGCTTCTCGAAGTAGGCCGGCGCATCCACGCAACCATACAACTCGACGAGGTACTGCGTGTCGCTCTTGAAATCGTAGTGCGTGAACTCGAGATGGATGGTGCATATTTCACTTCCTTTCCCTTTTCTGAAGGGCGTATTCCGCCGCATGTTCTGCTGAATTGGAACGGATCGGAATCGGGCGGCGACAGTTTTCGGTTTGCGCTACCAAACCAGGCAGGTGAGGTCTTGAACGAGCTTGTCGTAATCCCCCGTGAGGGGATCTCGCTAACGCTTGAAGAGTCGGACTTCCTCGAGCGGCTTACTCTGCAAATCGCGATCGCGATTGAAAATGCTCGAACTCACGAGCGGATCTTACATCTGCAACGAATAGAGCAGGACCTAGCGAGTGCCAGGGTCATCCAACGTAGTCTGTTGCCATCGTTGGTTCGAGCGGTAGTCGGCTATAAGATTGCAATCCGTTCGATTTCCTCGTACGAGGTCGGGGGAGACTATCTTGATTTGCTGCGCCTTCCGTCAGGCGAGGAGGTTATGATCGTGGCCGATGTTGCTGGCAAAGGTCTGACCTCGGCGATTGTTGCAAGTTCATTCCGAGCAGCCTTTCGCGCCGTGGCTATGGCCGGTCTACCGCTGGTCGAAGTAGCGGAACAGTTGAACGCCCTGCACTATGCCGAGGGACCCGAGGCCCGGCGCCGTTATGTCACCGCCGTACTGTTTCGTCTCGATCCCAAATCCAACGAACTGGAAGTTGTGAATGCCGGTCACAATGCAGCGTTGCTATGGACGACGCCGGAGCAAGGTCCCGAATTGCTCGAGGCCACCGGAACTCCGATCGGATTGCTGCCTTCCGCCCAATATACGAGTGAAACATACGCATTAGAAGAGGGCGGGCGGCTGCTTGCATACACGGATGGGTTGACGGAAGTGTTCAGGGGTGATGAAGAGTTTGGCATAGACCGATTGATTGAAACATTTCGCGCCGGTCCATTGCAGGCGGAAGCGGCACTCGACCACATCTGGACTGCGCTTGAAGCATTCAAGACTGAGCCCGAGCAAAGGGACGATATGACGGCGCTTGTGCTTTTGCGCGAGCGATGAGGCGGACAAAATGGATAATGACATTCCAGAGGTTTTCGTGTTGAGCCTACCCTCGAAGCTCGGTCACGAAAAGGTCGCGATGAACACCGCGGCGAGCGTAGCAAGGCTAATGGGATTCTCTGAGCCGCGCATCGAGGATCTGATGACCGCGGTGGCGGAAGCCTGCATCAACTCGATCGAGCACGGCAACCGGATGGATGCGTCTCTGAAAGTGGGGGTAGTCCTGTCAATGACCGCGACGACGCTCGAAGTCAGGGTTCTCGATCAGGGAAGCGGTCCAGGTAGAGAGCCTCCACAACCCGATATTGATTCTAAGATGGATGGGGAGGAAAACCCGCGCGGCATGGGAATGTTTCTGATACAGGCTTTGATGGATGAAGTGGAGTGGATCAACTCTCACCGGACCGGCAGTTGCGCGCGCTTGGTGATCCATTTGAACAAGCCAAAAGGGAAGTAAATGCAGGACAGGACAACGGGCGTAAAAGTGAGCCAGACCGCGGGACCTTCAGGCAAGCCGATAACCGCTTTGCGCTTCTCAGGGGACATCACCAGCGCATCGAAAGAAGCAGTGCTCGGAACCTATCAAGGGCTTCCGCCCGAGGTGAACCGTATCGTATTGGATCTTTCGAAGGTCGAGTACATTAATTCGAGTGGAATCGCCCTGATCATTCAGGTGTTGATGCAGGCACGACACACCGGGCGGTCCATTCACACTTTCGGCCTATCCGATCATTTTAGGAAGGTGTTTACTATGGTCGGCATGACAAAATATACTGAACTTCACGCTGACGAAGCATCGGCATGCGCTGCCTTCATGGAGTGAGGCTTCGTCAAACCAATATTGCGTGACTACGCTCTTCAATTCACGCTACTCGACAACCCGTATATGACGCCCTGCTACATGCGCCCAGGTTTGCGGCTATTCGCTTCAACGACGCTAATACTGTTGGCACTTTCAGGAAGCCGCGGGCGGGGTGCAGATGCTGCGCAACCAAGAGCCTCACTAGATGCGACGCGCCTGGGCGAGTCAATCAATCTCTCGGGCGATTGGGCCTTTCAGCCCGGTGACGACTTGCAGTGGTCCCGCCCGGATTTCGATGACTCGCATTGGCGCGTCATTTCCACGGAACAGTCGTGGCAAGACCAAGGCGTAAGCCGGCCTCGCGATTTCTTTTGGTATCGCCTGCACGTGAGATTACCGCTGCAGCACCCTCCGTTGAGTCTCTTATTCAGCTATTCGGCCTTTCCATACGAAATTTACGTCAATGGCCAGCTAGTCGGGCATTATGGCCGATTGCCGCCTCACGAGAGAGTGGATACCGCTCTGGTTCGTATTTTCGAGATTTCTTCTTCCGGCGGCGACATCACCATTGCCATCCGATTCCAGTGTTGGTGGCGATGGGAATCGCGGTATATCTGGGGCGGAATTGTGGGAGAACGCGGACTCGCGCTCGGCGCCACTGACTCCATCAATGACGAATACCACGTTTGGCAAAGCGAGAGGCGGTATGAGTGGCTGCCGGATTATAGCGTGGGGTTCGTATCGATTCTTTTCGCGGCCGGCTTGCTGCTTCTTTACCGGACTCAGCGTAGCGAGAGCGAGTATCTCTGGATCGCGGCATATTTTGTTTCGATAACCGGATGGATTTTCGTCAACGATTTCCAGTCGGCATCGCCTATCTCGGTTCAAGCTCTAAAGTATCTCGATGTTGGTTTGATGGCTATCAGTCAAGTCTTGCTGCTGCAGTTCGTTTTCGCATTCTTACGCCAGTGTATTCCGCTCTGGTTACGCATGTATCAGTTGCTGCTGTTGGGGCTGCCTTTAGTGGTTGCCGATTATTTCGCGGGCTCGATCAGTTTGAGCGCGTCTGACGTGATAGTGTTGCTCTGCGGGCTTCCCTATGCATTTGGGATTCCGGCCCTTCTCTTGTGGCGGTATATCCGCGGGCACAAAGAAGCCGGATTCCTTGTCGTTCCTCTCGTTCTCCTTAATCTAGACGGCATCCTGAATAGTCTGGCTTGGCTGCTTTATGAGCTCAAGCTGCGGAGTACGGATGCGGAGTTTGTTCCCACTTTCCAGTTAGGTCCGATTCCCGTCGATATTGGGCAAATCGACGGCATGCTGTTCGTGCTGAGCATCGCGGCCGTCCTGCTGCATCGCTTCCACAAAACCAGCCGTGAGCAGGAGCGCGCTCAATCGGAGTTGGAGGCCGCTCGCAGCATGCAAGAGGTAATGATGCCCCAACAGATCGGTCCCACACCTGGTTTCGCGATTGAGGCAGTTTACATCCCGGCGCAGGAAGTCGGCGGCGATTTCTTCCGGCTGTTCCCGGGCCCCGATGGATCTCTTCTAGTCGTCATCGGAGACGTCAGCGGCAAGGGGGTCAAGGCTGCCATGCTCGTTAGCCTCATAGTCGGATTGCTGCAGAAGATCGTCGAGGCAACACGTGATCCCACCCGCGTGCTCAACGACTTGAATGCTTCACTCTTCGGGCGCACTGCTGACGCTTTCGCGACCTGTTGCTGCGCCCTGATCGGGCCGAATGGTGACTTGCGGATTGCAAATGCGGGCCATCTCTCCCCGTACTGTCGCGGCCGCGAGTTGGAGACCCCGGGCGACTTGCCATTGGGCATGGCGCGCGAGTCCGCCTACGGGCAGGTCGATTCTCGACTTAGCCCCGACGATCGATTATTATTTCTTTCCGACGGTGTCGTCGAAGCGCGCAGCAAATCCGGCGAACTGTATGGGTTCACCCGCGTCGCCAGCATCAGCCGCGAACCCGCCGACCTGATTGCTATGGCAGCGCAACAATTCGGGCAGGAAGACGACATTACCGTACTAAGCGTGGAACTACTGCCACAGCCGGCTTTGACTTAGTTCCGTATTGCGCTGCTTGGCAAGGCCGGAGATGAAATTCATCAGGCGATCTTCAGCCAAATCCTGATGGGAATGATGAGTCACCCGAGGGTGGAGAATGAACCCACCGTTCCCGACTGTTCCGTCGTAAGAAGGCTCGTCCTGACGTAGATATTATTCACGTCGAGCAGGATGCCGCAATCGGCGCGCTCCACCAGCTCGTTGAGGAACTTCCATTCGGTCATTTCCGATACGTGGAATTCGGCGTAGACTGTTGACGTTTTCCACGGCGATCGGCACTTCCAGGAAATCGCGGGCTTCGCGGATCTTCCGCGCGGTCAATTCGGCTGCCTCGAAGGTGTAGGGCATAGGAAGCAGATCGTGGGTGTAGCGGCCGTCGACGCTTCCCCAGCAGAGATGGTCGCTGAGCCAGGGGGTTTTGGTTCGCTTGACGACAGTCTTGAGGCGCCGCAGATGTTCGCGGTTAAGGAGTTGGGCCGAGCCGAAATACATGGAGACGCCGTGCTGCACGACGCGGTACTGATCGAGAATCCGGTCGAGTGTGGCGAGCGCGCGGCCGCCGTCAACCATAAAGTTCTCGGAGATGATCTCGACCCAGTCCACCACCGGTTTGTGTTCGAAGATGTGCCGGTAATGCGGGATGCGGAGACCGATTCCGATCCCGTAGTCGCAGTGGCCGTTAAATCGATTGGCTGGCATAAGAAATCGAAAAATGCGAAATCGAAAGCGGACGCCAAGGCTCGTACCCGAATTACGCGAAATTATAGAAGCGGGCTTAGGACTTAGGACTTTTTCTTGCTTTTTGGGCTTGGCCGTGGAATCGCTCTGTGCGCCCGGCGTTTGCGGGCTGTTGGGCGCCGCGTTGGCTCGGGCCACCGCGCCTCCGAGCAAACCGGTGAACGCCGCAGCATCAGTAAGAACTCTTCGAGGTTTTCATCGTTTCTTCTCCTAATTATTTGAATCGAGCCCCACGCCTTCCAAACAATCCGTCGAAGGCGGCGGGCATTCGTCGTCGTATAATTGTTCGCCACGGACGGAAAGAAGGTTACGGCGTCGCGGTCAGACGGTCATTGCAACAACTATGTTCAACGCCAACTTGTCGCGCAACGTGTTCATCATGATGCAACCGCGATCGGCGATTTCAATCAGGCGATCCAACTCTTCACGGTCCGGGGCGTCGGCGGTGATGGCAAGATCTACCGCCGAGAAGCGTGCCGGCAGGTCGGCGACCGCGCCCTTTACCTCTATATGGACGTTACGAACCGCCGACTGGCGGGTGCGGATGGCCGCCAGCAAGTTGCTCATGAAGCATCCGGCCACGGCTGCGAGGAAGAGTTCTCCCCCCATGGGTCCCATGCCCGATCCGCCCTTGCTGGAGGGCCGGTCGATGGTTACGCGATGCTCGCCGATCACCGCCTCCGCGGCCGAGGGAGAGATCTGGCTTAGCTGAATTTTCAACTCAACTGACATGGCTTACTTACCTCCGCTTTCTGGTTACCTTCCATTGTAGGTGGGTATTCGTATTCATATTCGTTTGCAAGGGCCGGATGGTTACGCGTCGCCCTGGAAATTTCACGGTCAGGCCATAGCCGATGGAATCGTAGACAGTGCTTGTGAGCGACCGTAACAATCCTAGGGCTTTGGACGAAGGTTAAAGTGTGCAGGCTACCGAAGAGAGGATCGGCAGCGTATCTGCTCTGCCGCTTGCCCCGCTTGAGCATTGGATGTCGCGCTATCAGCAATCCGATCCCGCAGCGCCGGGCGCGCTGGTCGCATCGATCAGTCCGGCCCTGCTCCGTTTCTTCCGCCGCAACTGGGCGTCGCGCGACCTAGCCGAGGACCTCCTCCAAGAGACCTTCCTAAAGATCCATCGTATGCGTCGCTCGTACCGTTCAGGAGAAGCCGTCCTGCCGTGGGTCTATGCGATTGCGCGCAATGTGCGCGTGGATAATTACCGCCGCGTCCGCCGGCTTGTGGAGCACGAAGCGGCCGATGATGTCCTGCCCGAAGCCGCCGGACGGAACGATGACCTCGAATCGGCGTTAGACTTCGACGCGCTGGTGGCTCAATTGCCCGATGCACAGCGGGAGGTGATTGTGATGCTGAAGGCGACCGGCATGACCGTGGAGGAGGTGGCGCGTGCGACGTCGTCCACGGTAGGAGCAGTCAAGCTGAAAGCGCATCGCGCCTATGAGAGCCTGCGCGCGCTTCTCACTTCGCGTGCGCCGCGGAGGATCGGAAAACAGGAGGGCGCCAGATGAATCGAACAGACATCGATCGCGTTTTGTTGGAGAAATTATCGGCGCAGTCCACGGGCTGCGAACTGCGTCCCGAACTCACGAAGGCAATCGCAGAAGGCATCGGGCGGAACCTGTCGGCGGTGCGCCCGCTAAGGCCCTTCGGCTATTACGCGGCTGGATTTCTGCTGATTTTCCTCGCGCCCATCGTGGCAGCGCTGGGAATGCTTAGCACGAATGGGATAGCCACAATGAGCCCAGCGGCGATCGTGCTTGCGTTCGGCGCGTTAGCCATTTGCGCTGCATTGCTCGCGGTTTCGCTCGCCGCCGACATGTCCCCCGGCAGCCGCCGTCCGGCGCCCTCTGTAGTGTTGACCGGCGGCATTCTGCTTAGTTTGGCGGCGATATTTTGCGTCCTGTTGCCGTATCGTACCGAAACCGGTTTCTGGGTACAAAGCGGCTTGTGTCTTCAACTGGGAGTTGTCTTCGCGGTTCCCACCGCGGCGCTCGCATGGGGCTTGCTGCGCCGTGGCGCCATTCTATCGCCCGCGATGAGCGGAGCGGCTGCCGGCCTACTTGGCGGATTGGCGGGCTTGGCCGTTCTGGAAATCCATTGCCCCGATCAAAACGTCGCGCATGTTTTGGTAGCGCATTGGGGAGCGGCTTTGGTCTGCACTGCCGCCGCATGGCTTGCCGGCGCATTAATGGAAACGCGGGTGCGCAGGGCATGAAGATATATTTCGGATTTACAGTTGCGGGCGACCGTTCGAGTATCGATGCGGCGCGCAAGGTTGTGCATTGGCTGGAGGAAATGGGACATGAGGTATTGACCCGCCACCTGGTCAGCGACAATGCCTGGGAAGCCGACCGTTCGATCAGCGCTCAAGATGTTTACCGGCGCGACATGGCTTGGCTGGAGCAATGCGACCTTTTCATTGCGGAGGTTTCGGGCTCTTCGTTTGGTTTGGGGTTCGAGACCGGTTATCTGTTGGGCGCCACCAGCAAGAAAGTCGTCCTCCTCTATCGACGGGAGGCGCAACGGAACGTATCTCTTCTAATCACCGGAAATATGCATGCGAACTGCACGTTAGTCCCGTACGATACCGTCGAAGAAGTCAAAGAGCTCATAGCCCGCAACCTCATCCTGCGTTAAAAAGAGAATCCTGAGCGTAACTTTGGGCGCGCGCCGTCGAATAAGGGTGTAGGCCGCTGAGCGGCCAAAACCTAGTTTCGAGGAGAGAAAGTAATGAATCGTGCCCTGATGCCGTTGTTCGTTTTGGCAGCCGCGCTTCCGCTTGCCGCCGCCGCGCCGCCTTTGGTTGGCCAGAAAGCCCCGGATTTCGCGCTGTCGACGCCGGAAGGGAAAAGCGTCCGGCTGTCGGAAGCGGTCTCGAAGAGTCCGGTGGTGCTGGTCGTGCTGCGAGGATTCCCCGGCTATCAATGCCCCTACTGCAACCGGCAGGTTCAGGACTTCATCCAGAAGGCGCAAGGCTTTGCGGATGCCGGCGCGCATGTAATTCTGGTCTACCCCGGTCCCCCGCAGGATCTGAACGCCAAGGCGAATGAGTTCCTGGCCGACAAGAAACTTCCGGCTAACTTCGATCTGGTGCTGGACCCAGGCTATGAGTTCACGAATCTGTACGGGCTCCGCTGGGACGCCGCGCAGGAAACCGCTTACCCGTCGACGTTCCTGATCGACCGCCAGGGCGTCGTATTCTTCAGCAAGATCGTCAAGGAGCACGGCGGACGCACGACCGCAACTGAAATCCTGGACGCGATGCCGAAGCCGCGAGCTGCTAAATAGCCTTTGGGTGATGTGGCGATGCTTCCCGCCCGATCCACTGGCCCGATCTGGCGCATGGATTCCCGAACAACCGAAGGGTCGTTGAGCGCGTGCGCGAGCACCGCCGAACCTTGCATGCGCTGAGAAGCGTGAACGCGAGATGCGGAGATCGGCGGCCCTTTCCCATCGTCTTGAACGGGACGGTCATCCGCGATAATTGTGTGGTTATCAGGATCCTGGCGGGAGCAAGCGATAGTTCGCAGCCGGATGGCGCCAACGCTCGCCGTTTGCAGTTTTCGCTCCGGTTAAGGTTCTAAGTTGGCATACTGTAGTTTATGTCCGTTCCATATTTGAGAGACGCGGCGGCAGCCGGCGATACGGAGAAACTGATCCGTTTCGTCCGGCTGCACCTGGGCGACGGCAACGAGGAGGTTGGCTGCAGAGAGATCGATAAATCCTGGATCGAAGCGGCCAAGATCCTTTTGAAATACGAGCCCGTTGACGAGGGCATGATCGCCCGCGCGATGTCGGCGGACGAATCCAGCCTGGCGTTGCTCTATTTTCACCTGCATTTCTACTTGATCCGAAAGTCCGGAGAATGGATCCATGACGGGAGCCAATGAGCAGTCCGCGGATCCGCGCGAAATCGGAAAACAGCTGCGTCCCGGCCTTTGGTACACGATCAACGAGCGATATCCCGGTTCCATGATCGACAAGGCCGATTTTGTGCCGCTGGCCGAACTGCGAAAGCCTCTGTCCGAGGCGCGTCTCACGCTAATCAGCTCCTGCGGCGTACATGCGAAGAGCGGTCCTCCCCTCGACGTCTGCCACCCTTTTGGCGATTTCAGGTTCCGCCGCGTTCCCTCGGCATCGCGTCACGAGGACTTGGTCATCCATCAATTGAAATATCCGCATGACGACGCCGACGTGGATATCAACGTCATCTTTCCCATCGAGCGTCTTCAGGAACTGGCCTCCGAAGGCGTGCTTGGCGGATTGACCGGCAATTTCTTCAGCTTCATCGGCTACAACATGGACCCGGAGAAGTTTGAACGCACGGTAGCCCACGATATCGCCAAGGCCGTCGTTGAGGAGGAACGGGCTGACGTTGCACTGCTCGCTCCCGCTTGACCGATCTGCCATCAGTCCGTCGGACTGATCCAACGCGCGATCGAAGCTCGCGGCATCCCGACCGTCTCGGTTACCGTCGCCAGGGATGTGACGGAAAAGGTCAAGGCGCCGCGCGCCATTTTCCTGCCGTGGCCGATGGGGCATCACTTTGGCGTCCCATTTCACCGCGACCTTCAGCGCCGTGTACTGTTGGAGGCGCTTCATCTCTTAGAGACGGCGCAGGTGTCCGGCACGATTCGCGACATACCCATAAAATGGGCGGATGTCCGGCGCGAGGCGAAAACACTCACTGAACAGGGTCGAAGACTATAAGAAAGGCCTCGTCGGGGAATCTGTGTGGCAATGTTACGTTCGTATGCCTGGCTGGAGCTCCGCCCGCACATCGGCGAATCCGATGCCGGAGGGAGCAGCTTTAGCCTTTTCCCCTTCGTAGCCGGTTGCCGTGACGATCATTTGGGCCAAGTTCTGCGAGGCCGAGGGCACATCCGAATGCCAGGTTAACGCTACGCCGTTAACCGCGGTTGATCCGCTCACACTTCCTCGAACGGGAATTGGGGCCAACGGCGCCAAATCCGAGCTTTGTGCGAGTGGCGCGTGATACGGCCGGAGCAGTTGCCGAAACTTCCCGCACGCGGATTGGGGGAGGGACCCACCGGCGCAACATCCGATGCGGGTGACATTGCACAATATCGCTCCCGGCTCGGTAACTGCCTGAGCGTTAGCAGGAAAGGACGGCTGGATCAGTCAGCATAGGGTAAAGGCGATCCGAGGCGCAGCAACGCCGCTAGAGCCGCGAGAGGCGAATGTGCCCGCTTTCTGATAGAGTTGGCAGACTCGATATTTACGACCCGCGCGGGGCGAAATTCGCATATAATACCTAGACTCGTACGCGATTCTAAGTAGAGTAATCGAAACGGAGGATCAAATGTCTGTCGAGGCGTCTGCGCCGGTGCCGCAGGAGATGGTTTCCCGGGGCGCGGATCCGGCATGCACGGAGCCTTCGCCGCCGCAGCCTGAAGACGCGCTGAATGGCCTCAAGGCGCTCGCCGAGATTGGCGGCGTCCTGTTGGCACTTGCGTTTGTCGGCGGCTGGTCATGCATGTCGTCGTACTACCGAAGTTTCGGAGTAGATCCGCTGGACCTCGACTCCTCCGTTCCGGCGACGTCGGCGTTCGCGATCCACATGTTTCGGCATTCGATTGGGGCCCTGACTCTCGCGACCTTGATGTTCGCCACGTTTACGGTACTTTACCCAAAGCTGGGGTCCGCGAGACGAGCGTTCGCTGGATTGCTGATCGCGTTCCTGCTGTTTGCGTTTGCGGTTTCCGGTTCAGCCCGCGGCACCGAACTCGCGAAAAGAGACATGTTTCTGACCACCTCCAGCCTTCCGTCCATCGGCTTTGAAGTGAAAGCGCCGCCGCTCGAGCCGCGCTGTCTAGCTCGGGGGGCATGCGATTGCAAGCTGCTCCTGCACGCAAAAGGGGTTTACTACTTCTTCGAGCCGGTAAAGGCAACTAACCCCGATTCGGCGCGCGGAATGAACGTTGCGGTATACATTGTTCCCGATGCGGAGGTCAAGTCCGCCCGTTTAGAGCGAGGCGTCGAATGAGGGGTGTTGTTCTTGCCGCCGCCATCAGTGCCGTTGCCTTGGCGGCGTCCGCCGACTCAATCACGACGGCCGACAATCTCGTTGTCAAGGGCAGGACCGACCATCTAGACCAGAAAGAACTGGTGCTTGTTGCCAGCTTCCCGTCCAAGAAGGGAGTAGAGACAAAAACGGTCTCCATCCCGCGCGGCAACGTTGTGCGAATTGAGTTCAACGACGACGATTTCAACCCGGGCGGACCGCCCGCGATCGGCGGCCGTCCGCGCAGTGAAAAAAAAGCGCAAAATCCGGCCGGAACGAAAGACATTGTCGTGAGCGATGGCGGCCATCAGGATCGCTGTCAGACCCCCGTTACGTACGACGGGGGGAAGGTTCATTGCGATACGCAGGAAATCGATAAGGATTCGGTGATTCGTATCTTTCTAGGCCCACGATGATTGCTAATTGGTCTCGATTCGCAATGGTTACGATCACCATCGCCACTCATTGCGGCGCGCAGGACTACTGCGGCTTGCTGAACAAGCCGCATGCCGTTGGAGCCCTGCCCCCTAACGTGACCGCCGATCAAATCCTGCGCAAGTTGAGTGACATCGCTTCTTTCAATTCCGATACGTTTCACCTTCACGCCGATTCGGATGATGGCGACCTTGTGGCGCAGGGAACCGCGGCCCAGACATGTTTCAAGAATCAACGATATATCTTCTACAATCCGGCCTTCGTGGATCAGATCCGCACCAAAGCCGGAAATGACTGGGCCAAGTTGTTCGTGTTCGCGCACGAAGTGGCGCATCACTTTAATAACGATCCATTGGACCCCAAAACCGATCCGGCGCCGAACAAGAATCAGGAACTGCTGGCGGACCGCTCGGCCGCGAAGTGGCTTGCGCAGGACGGCGCCACGGCCCTAGACTTGGTCGACGCGATTAACGCGTTTGTCGTCAACGAGAACCGTGTCCGGAACTATCCGAGCCGATGTGAGCGTGTCGAAGGAGTCGTGGAAGCTTACAACAAAGAGGCTGAGCGAGAGAACCGCGTTCTGGGCACGAGTAGATCGCTCTATGATCTCGCGCCCTGCATGGCACTCGAGAAGGGTGGCGGAATGTATGCCAGGCGCGACTTGGAGCCGAAGACGCCCCTCCGCGCCTCTGAGGTGCTGCAGTTTGGGTCGCCTCCATCAGGCGCGAATAGGCCGTTGAATTACGATCATGACCTCGATGGCATGTGCATGGCGAGAGCGTTGCAAGGTGGGCAACTTTTGACGTGGGACAACATCGGAGTTTGCGCCTTGATGCTCGGACACTAACGACTTCAGAGATAAGTTCAGGAGCAACTATGAAAAAGATGATTATTGTATTTGCAATGGCTTTGGGTGAGGGTACCACCTGCGCGCAGTCCGTGGCTCAAACCGTAACGACCCTGATGAACAAGATGACGGATATCGAATCCCGACTCAGCAGTTACCCAGCACCTGCTGTTTTTGCGAGTATGAAAGATATATACTTCGGCGACGGTTTTATTGCGTTTTCGAACTCTGACGGCAAGCAGACGGCATACATCGGTACGGACACATCTGGTAACGGCGCGTTGCTGATCGATGGGAATCGTAAGTTCATTGAGGACCCGTCAGCTCAGTTCAAGGATCTAGCGCAACGCTTGGCGAATATTGATACTCAGCTCACTCAGTTCAAGACGATGAAAAATATATACTTCGGCGACGGTTTTATTATGTTTTCGAACTCTGACGGCAAGCAGGCGGCGTACATCGGTGCCGATAAAGGCGGACAGGGTGCGTTGCTCATAAACGGCGACCGTAAGTACGATTATTCTGAAGTCTGGCGCTCGGCGATCCGAACGGGCGTCGACCCCGGCTCTGTTGTCGCTGTCTCGCTAGACGGTAACTTGGTGGAGCTTTCGCACAAGAGCTACGATAGAACAGTTGTAGGGGTCGTTTCAGGTGCAGGTGGGCTTTCGCCGAGCATCCAAACTGGAGCCAGAAGGGATGACTCAGCGGATCTGATCGTTGCAGTCGCGGGCCAAGTTTATGTGAGAGTTAACGCCGAGAATGGCTCTATTAGGGTCGGCGATCTCTTAGTGTCATCCAGTCGCCCCGGAGTTGCGATGCGATCCGCTGATTGGGTTCCAGGGACCGTTATAGGTAAGGCAGTGGAGCCGTTTGAAGCCAAATCGGCTGCTGACGAAGGGCTAGTAAGAATGCTGGTGATGAACCATTGAACTCGATTAATTAACAGAACGAATTTAGAGGCACTCGCTTGGCAAGGACCCGGGTACGCCGGACTCGCAGTCACAGTGCCCGAACTCGCATGTGTCCCTTGGGAGGATCGTCGGCATTACCGGCCAATCTCTGCCCGTTTTCCTGCTCGGGTGAAAGCGGTCATCGGCGACGCGCCGATGACTCTCTTGTCGCACCGAGGAGACCCGAATGCAAGGGGTGCCACGGACGCTGCCCGATTGCTCCAATCGAGCTTCACTCGCCGAAGTAAGTCAGTTTCGAACGAAAAAGATAATGCTCTCAGTCGCGGCCGACGGGCACATCACTCACAACATTGGCCGGTAATTTCCGGCCACTCGTACATTGGCTCCCCAAACGGCGTTCCGGGACTTTGCCCCCGGCTAGTCGCGCAGCGTTTGCCGCACCGGTTGTGGTCAATGCCTCCTCCTGGAACCTTTCGTTGAAACCGTGGATGACTTTGCCTAACCGCCACAGATTGTCGAGACGGTCCGATCAGGGCAAAAAAAGGCAGGGCCGGTGCAACTCTTGCCCCGGCCCTGCCCACGGTAGACGCTGACTAATCGCGGTTCTTAGAAATCGAACCGCAGCGCAAGCTGCAGGATGCGCGGATTATTCACCACGCCACTGATTCTGCCGAAGGAAACCTTGGCACTCGACAGAGTCACCGCTGGGTTGGCGAAATCGACGGTGTTGAACAGGTTGTAACCCTCGGCGCGGAACGTTAGAGCCTTGTGCTCGGTAATCGCGAATCGCTTTACAAGCGAGGTATCGACGTTGAAGTAGCCCGGCCCTCGGAAATCGTTGCGGTCCGAGGCGCCATAGGTTCCCGCCACCGGTTCCGAGAAGTTGGCGATCTGGGTGGGGGTGAAGTAATAGACGCCCGGTCCCAGTGGCGAAGTGGTAATGCCGCCGATGTTGCGCGAGCCGGTGTAATTGGCGAAGGTGGCGCCGGCGCCCTGTCCGGTGGCGAAGCCGGAGCTGACCGAGAACGGCTGGCCGCTCTCCCAGATCCAGAGGCCGCCCAGGCTCCATCCGCCCAGCGCGGAGTCCACCCAGTGCGGGAAATCGTGGCCCACCAGCTTGCCGCGGCCGACAGGCAGAGCGTAGAGCGCGGTAGTTGTGAATGCGTACGGAATGTCGAAGTTCGAACGGCCCTTTACCAGCGACTCGTTGAAGCTGTCGAGCGGCGCCGCGAAGCCGTTGCCTTCGCCGCCGGTCAACGCCGATTGATCGTTATCGAGCGACTTGCTCCACGTGAAGTTACTCGTCAGCCGGAGCGCGCCGATCTGCCGTTGTAATCGCACCTGCAGCGAGTTGTATTCCGAACGCCCGTCGTTGTTGCCAAGTAGAACGCTTTGGAATTGCGGGAAGTTGCGCAGATAATACTGGGAGGCGCCAGCGCCTGCGTACTTTGTGTAGAAGCTCAGATCGAGGGTGGCTGCCGCCGTACCCACCGCGCCGTTTGTCAGGTTGCTGGCGCCGATGGAAGAGATGGCCGCCGCGGCGGATCCGAAAATGTTGACGATCTGGTTCGATAACGGAACGGCGCTTGGCGTATTCACGTTGGCCGCGAGTTGCTGGAACGCGCCCAGGAAGCCGTTGTCGAAGATGTGCGACTGGTCGAGGTTGATTTCATAGAACTGTTTGATGCCGCGATTGGCGACATAACCGACATCGAGAATCGTATTCTTGGCGATCTGGCGCTGGATGTTCAAATTCCATTGCATGACGTAAGAGTTCGTCAGGTTCGGGCTGAACAGATCCACTGTGCCGAACGAACGCGTCGCGGGAAGAGTCAGAACGGGAGCGGACGGTTGTACGGGAAGCGGCGGCGCGGTTCCGATGCGGACGTCGGTTCCGGCCGAGTTCGGGAAGATCGTCTCGCTCTGCGTAAAGCCGGGCGTCGCGCCATCCACCGAGTCGGCAGTGGCGCCTATGGTCCGGTTGTAGTAGACGCCGAAACCGCCGCGCACCGAGGTCTTGCCGTTGCCCCACGGATCCCACGCGATGCCCAGGCGCGACGCGAAGCTGTGGTAATCGTTCTGATACCAATGCGACGAAGGCTGAATCGTCAGCGCGCTCGATTGCGAAGCCGTGTTCAAGGCGCTGCCCGGCGTCAGGATTCCCTGTTGGCCGTTCAGCTCGTATGGCACCGGGTAATACTCCCAGCGCAGCCCGGCGCTGATCGTCAACCGCGGCGTGAGGCGCCAATCGTCCTGGCCGAAGAAGCTGTACTCGTGGAAGATGAAGTTGCGCACGCGAGGCGTACCCGCCGCCTGGAACGTATTCAGGTTGCTGTAGAACGTCTGGGCGACCGAAGAGATGCGGCCCAGCAGGTCGTTGTACAGTCCTTGGAAGGTGGTAAGCTGCGTGGCGGTCAATCCCAACGGGTCCACCGAAGCCGCCGGCAGATTGCCGTTGGCCGTGCTCAGTGAAATATTCGGATAGATTCCCGCGTCGTTGAAGCCGTATTCATCGGTGAAGCGAAGCTGTCCGCCGAACTTGAAGGTGTGATGGCCATGCACCTTCGTCAAGTTATCGGTGTACTCGTTCACCGGGGAGTTGCGGCCCTGCGCGAACAAAGTGAGTATCGGCGTGGTGAAGGTGTTGAAGCTGAGTTGCGGACCATCTTCGCGCTCGGGGCGATTAAAATCCACCGATGCGCTTTGGTGGCCGTAGCGGAATTCGTTGACCAGCGTGTCCGAGATCGTCCAATCCATGCCCCCGGCCACGCCCCAGCGCTTTCCGCCCTGCGTTCCCGGCGCCTCGCCCTGGACTACGTTCTGCGCGCCGTTGAGCGAATCGATGGCGGTGTTACGCTGCCAACTGGTGCGCTCGAAGAAATGGATCTTGTCCGAGAGGTTGTAATCCACCTTGATGGTGAACTGGTCGGATAAGCTGTTGTTGGCGAAGTTGAATTGGTAGCCGGCCGAATTCAATCCGTCGCCCACGTTGTTGTTGTTCGGGGCTGGGAACAGGCTTAGCAACGACGCCACAGTGGGGTCGATGCCCTTGTGCAGAGGATCGTTGGTCACGATGTTATATTGTTGCACCGGGCCGCTCGCGGGCTGCCACTCGAAGATGCCCTCTTTGGCCGTCGCCGTGGGCACGGTGGTGTTCTGCACGCCTTGCGCGTGCGTGCGAATGCCCTGATAGTTGCCAAAGTAGAAGATCTTGTTTTTCTTGATGGGTCCGCCGAAGGAACCGCCGTAGTTATTCTGGATGAGCACCGGTTTCGGCACCCCTGCGGCGTTATCGAAGAAATCGTTGGCGTTGAAATCGCGGTTGCGCAGATAGTCGAATGCGTTTCCGTGGTATTGATTTGTTCCCGAGCGGGTGATGAGTTGGATCTGCCCGCCCGCGTTGCGGCCGTACTCCGCCTTGCCGCCGTCGGTTACGATGCGCGCCTCTTCCACCGAATCGGTATTGTTCGCGGTCAGCGAGAGGCCGATGCGAGGCGCCACCGAATCGTTGACGTCGATGCCATCGAGGGTGTTATTGTTGTCGCCCCCGCGAAGACCGTTGATGTGCGCGAAGCTATAATCCGCGCCGCTGCTCGATCCGTCGGCCTGCGGGTTGATTTGCACGCCTGGCTGGAAGATGGCGAGCGTGATCGGCGTGCGGCCCAGTTGCGGCAGGGTCGCGATATCCGAAAGCGTTACCGATTGGTTGATCTGAGTGTCTGTGGTCTGCACCGACACAGCGTTGGCCCGTACTTCCAGAGTCTCGGTGACCTGGCCGACTTCGAGCGTGACGTCTTGACTCATATTGGAAGCCGCATCGAGCTGTAGCGCGTTGACAACGGCCTTGCGGAATCCGGAGGACTCCACGGTTAATGTATAAGTTCCTGGCTGCAAGGACGGCAAGACGTATTCGCCGCTTGTGCTGGTACTGGCTTCAGTGGTCTGTTTGGTTTCTTCGTGCGTCGCGATTACTTTGGCGTTCGGAATCGCGGCGCCCGATGCGTCGTGAACCGTGCCAACAAGACGCGCGGTTTGAGTTTGCGCCATAATGTGCGCGGAAAAGATGAGCAAGGCAGCAGCCGCTGCCGTGAGTTTCCCCTTCAAGTTTATGCCCCCTATAGTGGCGGATACTTTCCTGATTGGCGCGCTTCCGCCTCAGCGCGATCGCTTGAACTGTACTCGGTACTTACCTGCAAAGCGAAAAAACAGGTCTCGCCATATTTATTCGCGGAACGGAAAGCATCGGGTACGGGAGCACGTGTTAAACTTTTTCGGGAATTCCGCTGGAGGGATGTGGTCCTTCGGAGAAACGAAGAGACTACTATGCAGCCGGACGGACAGGTCGGCGAATGCGCCAACCTTCTACGGCGGCGCCGAGCGCTAAGCCTCCGAGCGCACTAAGCAGGAGAACGCTGACGTGCCATACGAGGATGTGATACAGGCTCAAATTTGGGCAGTGGACTTCAAGCACAGTGATTCCAATAAGCCCGGCGAATCCGCCGGCCGTTGCCCCCATGAGTCTGGGCGCCAAAACGGCCCCGCGGCGCAGAATCAGCCAGGACAGCAGCCCTCCCGGGATCGCATACTTCAGACCGCTGCTCAGACAAAACAGGCCTCTAGAAACAAATGCGGACTCTTCTTGCCTCTGAAACACCGCTGCTATTCCAGCTACCAGTAGCAAGAAAACGGCGATCGGCAAGAAGGCTGGAGATACGGCGTACTTGCTGCCCGGCCGCATTTGACGCACCATTGAAAGAGCCAGCGCGCCAGCGCCAAGGACCAAACTTGTAAAAACAACTGTCTTCTGCAAGGGATCGAGAACTCGCCAACCGTAGGCATGAAGCTGCATCGACCCTATGATTGCCACAGCGGCAAAGCTAGTTGCGAGACCCACCAGAAAGATGCCGGAGGGAGCAAGCGGACGAACGGGTCTCAGGTCTAGGAGCACTGACGCATGAATCACTTTCACTCGGCTGTCCGAAGGCTGTAAAATCTTCGGGCCCTCATCAAGCAGCCGCATGAGGGCTCTACATTGTGGGCATCCCGCAATGTGTTCGGCGGCTTCCGGTGGAAGCGCCAGACCGCTGGGTCGCGAATTGAGTACAGCGTCCAAGTCCTTGCAGGTCATTGGGCAACCCCACCTGGCTCGTTCGGTTTCGCCTGCGTTGGCATCAGCAAGCTCCGGAGCCGCTCATACGCCCGGTGGGCCTTCTGTTTTACTGCGCCCGGAGTGGACGCGGTGGCGCGTGCGACTTCGTCAATGCTGAGTCCATTCACCTTAAGCATAACCAAGACTTCGCGTTGGCTCTCAGGCAGCGCCGCTACGAGTTCGTCGAATGCCGGCAGGTCGCTTTGCTGATCGTTCGCCGCGGGAGGCTCAGGCAATGCATCCGTTCCCAGTTCGTGCGAAAAGATGCGGCGACGTTTCCGATAACTGTCGATCCGGACACGGTGCGCGATGGCGTAAACCCAAGGAAAAACGGGCTCGCCCGGCCGGTATGTGTGGCGGGCCCGGTGAATGCGCACCCAGAGGTCCTGCAACATGTCTTCAGCGTCGGGTCTGCTGCCCATTTGGGTTGCGAAAAACTGCAGGAGTTGCGGGCTGAGCAAATCGACCAAAGCGGTCGCCGCGGCGGCGTCCGCCTGCTGGTAACGCGTCATAAGTTGCACCGCCTCGGCTCCGCGAGCTGTCAAGGCAGCGGATCCGTCGGGTTGGATCGCATCAGGTTGGATCACATCAAGTTGCATTACTCCTTTTAACTGTTCGCCGCTACAGGCCAAATAGTTACGCACCTTTTGGAATACCGTAACCGCAGTGGCAATTGTAGCGAAGAATGGATTGTAAGCGGCCTAAACGCCACCGGCTAGGCGCCACCCAGCTGGGCCAGTGCTCGGTTTGGGCGCAGACATGCTGTTTAGCTTCGATCCGCTCCGGCCCTGCGCCCTGATCTTTGCCCTGTCGAGCTATTACGGGGAGAATATATGACTGAAACTCGTTTCACAAAGATGGAAGCAAGGGTTTTGGACCTGCTTCAGCGCAACGCAGGACAGATTGTTACGCGAACGTTCTTTCTAGAGAATGTTTGGGGCTATAAGAGCGGGGTGAAGAGCCGAACGTTGGACGTGCACATCAGCAAACTGCGCGCCAAGCTGGCGATCGACCCGAATCTGCGTATTCGGGCCGTGGTGGGCCTCGGCTATCGGTTGGAACGCGGCCAGCCGATCCAATCGTTTCCGGCGGAAGACTCCTCTAATGGGCGCCGAAAATTCGCGGGCGTGGCTTCCATGCTCGGATAGGCGCGTAAACTACGCTGCGGGTAATTACGAATGATTATTCAGAGAGATGCGGCGGCCTTAACCCGCAATCGGACCACGTGATGCCACGCCGTCCTCGATCTATGCGCCGCCGCGAAGCTATCGCTCTGACTGCGATGGGTTTCGGAGCCTGGGGCGGAGTTGCGAAGGCGGCTGACACGGTTACATTAACGCGGGGCGGCGCTGCGGTCAATGTCCAGTTCGGCCCAAGTGATTTCGACCTGCCCCGTGACGAACTGATGGGCTGGATTTCAACCGCGGCACGCGCCGTTACTGTCTATTACGGCCGCTTCCCGTCTCGACTGCTGCAATCGAGGTAAACCTGCCACAGACAAGGCCGACGTCCTAGGTGGCGTCACATATGGCCTGCCTGCGCGAACTCAGATCGCCGTCGGTCAACACACCAGTGCCCGGCAACATGACTGGACCATGACCCATGAACTTGTACACATGGCTTTTCCCTCGGTGTCCCGGCAACACCATTGGATCGAGGAGGGCCTCGCCACCTATGTGGAGCCGATCGCGCGTGCCCAGGCCGGGAGTCTCAGCGCGGAGAGATTTTGGGCGGACATGGTGCGCGACATGCCACAGGGTCAACCCGGACCGGGCGACCGTGGTCTCGACCATACCCGCACCTGGGGGCGCACCTACTGGGGCGGCGCGGTATTCTGTCTGCTTGCCGATGTGCAGTTCCGGGAGCGGACGGGTAACCGCCGTGGCTTGCAGCATGCCTTACGGGGTGTTCTGGCCGCCGGTGGTAACATTGACGGCGAGTGGACAATGGAACGAACCCTGAGCGCCGGCGACGATGCCGCTGGCGTCCCTGTACTAAAGGAGTTGTACGAACAGATGAACCTAGAAACGGCAGTTGTCAGCCAGTCGCGGGGATGAACGGCGATTCCGCGACAAGTGCACCGAGGAAGTCAAACAGTTTGCGACGGGGCAGGTTGACGCCGACCTCTGGCACTGGTTCGTCCGCCGGCAATACGCGAGAGCGCCGATACGAAGACCGCAACGGCCTAGCAGTCTGTCGGAATGAATGGTTTTTGGTTATTTCGACCCCAAGATCCAGTGGTCGCGTGGTGGGTTGATCGCAATAGATGGTTGTGGAAATTCTATCTCCGACAGATGGCAGGGTGCTCTGCACCCTTTCTGGAAACTCCCCGTAAGTTACTGATTCTGTGAGGCCGGTGCAATGTGCGATAGGCCTCCCAGCCTGTCGCCGCCCGACGCGTGCGGCGCCGGGGCGGCCGCATCGAGTTTCCGAGTCTATGAACGACGACGTAAGTCGGCGCGGGAGCTCTCTGGAAACTCCCCGCAACTCGTTGGTTCTGCGAGGTCGATGCCATGTGCGATAGGCCTCTGGCCTGTCGCCGGCTGACGCGCGCGGCGGCGGGGCTCTTAGGTAGGTAGAGTTTCCATGAACGGCGACGCGCGTCGCACACACGAGCGCTGATCCCATCCGGGCCGAGTGCAGGGCGGCAGTAAACCTCGGCGATGTTCCAGCTTCAGCCGGGCGTGACGTCGACCACGAAATCAAAAGTGACCCACCACCCGGTTCGCATCTGCGCCGATCGAACGGACCGCGAATTCCGGAAGGTTAGGGAACCCCAGGGGCGCGGCCGCCGTTGCCCTGGCGTTTTGCGGATCTGACCGGAAATCATAGCGAAAACTCGAATGGATGCTGCTACCGATGAAGGCCCTACTCGGCGTTTCGGCGCCCGAACCGTCAATCCGGAGAACGGTGCGCCGTGATGAGGAACTTGTTGACGGCAACCCGCTCGGTCGCCCCGCAGCTATCCGGAGCTTCGCCGCCCATGGGCACTCCCAGTCGGCATGAAGGGGGCCGACAACTCCGGAATCGTCGAAGTACTTTTCAAGAAGTCCAAAGAAATTACTGGGAATGCCGATATGTAATTTGAGTTGAAAAGACGGATCGTCGTGATGACGATCCTAAGGACCGCTACCGACAGGGCTGACGCACGCGTCCAGCATGGATCCGCGCCCTAGAAGGGCGGATTGAAATAGCGGAAATCATTGGAGGCCACATGCAGCTACGTTTTGGGTACTTATTCATCTTGTTCTTGCCTCTGATCCCTCTGGCGGGGCAGGATGTACATTCGGGGCTCGACATAAGCGCCACGGTCAGTGGCGAAGCGATTTACGCTAACCAACTTACCGAGGGTCCGCGAAACGGAACACCGGAGGACGCAGCGTTCCGGGCCGTCGTCTATCCTTTCCTGAGGCTGGACGAACACTGGACCGTCGAAGGCGCCATCCAGGTCAGCTCTAATCCATATTTCACGGAAGACTTCACCACTCCGGGACACGGCGTCAGGACCAGAATACTGCGAGCCAACGTTGGCTACTCACGATCGTGGAAATCCGGGTCGGTCAGTATACATGCGGGTCAACTGTCATCGGCCGTCGGCTCGTTCAACTTGCGATATGACGACGCCGTGAACCCGCTGATCGATATGCCGATCATTTACGGATATTGGACCAAAATTACCACCATGGGGGTGGCCGGGATCCAGACCGACTTCACTCAGGGGAAATTCGATGCCCGCGTTCAGTTTGTGAATTCGGCGATGATGGACCCTCGCAGCATCTTCGACCGGGACCAATACGGAAACTGGGCGGGAGGCGCCGGGTACACCATTCTCCCGGGCTTACGCGTCGGCATCTCGGGCTCGCGCGGTCCGTATCTGAGCCGGCAATGGCCAAATTTCTTTGCGGGCGAGGCGAATCCCAACCGTCTGCCTGGCAGCAGCGTCTGTACGGAACTCCAGTTTGCCCGCGGTCACTGGAATATCGAGGGAGAGTGGGACTGGATGCTGATGCCTTACCACGTGATCCCTTTTACCCGGAGGGAAGGCGGCTACATTGAAGCCAAGCGCGTTCTGGCTCCCCGCTGGTATGTGGCGGCGCGCGACGGATACCTGTCTACCAACGGGGATTGTCAGCAGGCGTACGAAATGGCCGTAGGCTTTCGTGCCAGCGCCCACGAATTAATCAAGATGGGCTACGAGGTTGAGCGCGACGGCAATTCGGGAAAACTTACCCCTATCGCCATGGTCCAGTTTGTGACGACGGTCCACCCGCTCAGCCTCACGTGGCGATGAGGCGGCCAACTGCGTCGATGCGACGCGATTTCGAAGACTTTATTAAGAAGACACTTTACTAAAAGGAGATGCAATCATGTACAGGACGGCGACTGCGTTAATGGTTTGTCTATGCTCAGGCTCATGCTTATTCCCGATGCATGCCGGCGAGATCCGGGGGGTGGTGCATGTGATTGGCGGATTGACCAAGAAGCGGGTCGCGCTCCCCGGGTATCAAATGAGGGGCGGTTCCCCGCCACCGCCTAACGGGGAAGTGATTGACGAGTTGAGCCGCGTCTTCGTCTATCTGGAGGGTGAGGTTGGAGCGCTAAAGCCGGTCACGGCGGTACTCACTCAACGCGACCGGCGTTTCGAGCCTGAGATTGTAGCCGTGCCGCAGGGGTCGACAGTATCGTTTCCCAACGGCGATCCCATTTTCCACAACGTCTTCTCGCTCTCGAAGCCGAAGTCTTTCGATCTGGGCTCCTATCCTTTGGGAAGCGCGCGCACCGTTCGTTTCGACCACCCCGGCGCGGTCCAGGTGTACTGCCATCTGCACTCCGACATGAGCGCTCTGATATTAGTCACGCCGAATCAGTATTACACGCAGCCGTCGAGTGACGGGGCTTTCAAGCTTGTGGGCGTGCCGACCGGATCGTACTCCATTGTGGCTTGGCACAAATCGGCGAAGCCCGTGCGCAAGAACATCGAGGTGAAGGAAGACGGCGTCGCCGAAGTCGTGTTTACGATTCCGGAGGATGAACTCGCGTCCCACAAATAAGGTATGCGATGCGTAGAAACGCTATGCTCACCCGGCTCGATTTGGGCGCCCGCACCTTCGTCTTCTCCTTTGTGCCCCTGCTTCTGACGTTAGCCTTAAGCTTCGTCGCCATCAATCACGCCATCACGTCCACGGTGAGGGAGGGGTTGAAAGCCTCCCTGTACCGGTCTCAGACTCTGCTCGACAAACTGAATGCGGAAGGAAAGCAGCGGACCCGGGAACTCGCGCAAGTGCTCAGTGAAAACTCGGATCTGAAGGCGGCCATCGGATTGACGCAGGAGGCCGATTCCCAGCCGGACGCGAGCACGCAGATTCGCCGCACCATCGAAGATGAGTTGCGCTCGCTCGGCTCAGGTCTGGATGACGATTTGCTGCTGTTGCTCGACAGCTCAGGCCGGCCTTTCGTGGCCATTGGAACCGGCGGCCGGCCCTTGGCTCCGGAGAGCATCCAGTCCACGCCGGACCAGGCGCTGGTCCGCGTTAAGAACACTCTATACGAAGTCACCACCGTCCCCATCAATCTGGCCAGCGAGAATCTCGGCGCCCTGACCATCGGGAAACGCTTCGACCTTGCGGCTCTCGGCTACCCGGGGCAGGTGGTGATGGTTGAAAACGGAGCCATCACCGAGTCGACCTTCCCTCCTCGAAGTACGTCACAGCTCGCGGGGCGGCTGCACGCCTGCTGCATCTCAAACCATGAGTCCGAGTTGGAATTTGAGGGCCACACGTATCTCGTGCATGACGTGGAGCGCACGGGCTTCGTCTCAGCGCGCCTGATCAACCTGCAAAGCATCGACGAAGCCGCCCAGGTCTATACTCGCGGAATCGGGCAGATGCTGATGAGAATCGGCGCGTGCGGCGCGCTTATCGCTCTCTTGATTTCCGTGGCGGCATCCCGTTCGATTTCGAAACCGATCGGCCGTCTGCTGAGCAGGCTCAAGGCCGCCGAGGCCGTGGGGCAGTTCCCCTCCGATCTGGAAACCGAATCGCCAGCCCGCGAGGTGAACCTCCTCGCCGCGGCGTTTAACCAGACCGCGCGCGCCGCTGAGGCGGCCAATCGCGCCAAGAGCGAATTTCTGGCGACTATGAGCCATGAAATCCGCACTCCGTTGAACGCGATCATGGGAATGAGCAGCCTGCTGCTCAGCACCGGTCTGGACGCCGAATCCGCGGACTTTGTGCAAACCATCCGCATGTCCTCCGACTCGCTGTTGACCATCGTCAACGACGTCTTGGATCTCTCCAAGATCGAATCGGGTAAGCTCGAATTGGAAAGTCTGCCCCTCGACTTGTTCCGGTGCGTCGAAGACGCCGTCGATTTGCTGAGGACGCGCGCCTGCGAGAAGGGGTTGGAACTGATCGTCGACATCCATCCATCGGTCCCACGCTGGATTTTTGGCGATGTCATGCGGCTACAGCAAATTCTAGTTAATCTTGTGGGCAATGCCGTAAAATTCACGGCGGCCGGCGAAGTCGTAATCACGGCGCGGCCCTTCTCCTGCGGTCCCGAAAATGAGCGCATTCACCTCGCGGTCCGCGACACCGGCTGCGGCATCCCCACCGATCGTTTAGACCGGCTGTTCCGGCCATTCAGCCAGGCCGATGCGTCCACCACCAGGAAATACGGCGGCACCGGATTGGGGCTGGCGATCGGCAAACGGCTGACGGAAAACATGGGCGGAAGAATCTGGGTCGAGAGCGAGGTCGGAACTGGCTCGGTGTTCCAGTTTACGATTCCCCGGAACGCGGCCCCGCCGCAGGCAGGCGCTCCTGACATCGAGTTCAATTGGTCTGGGAAGAGGATCCTGGTAGTTGACGACAATGCGGCCAGCCGCGGCAGCCTCGCGGCACAGCTCCCGCGGTGGAAGTTAGAGGCGGTTTCGGTTGCAACGCCGGGCGAGGCCATTGGCTTGTTACGGCGGCAACATTTCGACCTGGCGTTGCTGGACTTCGAAATGCCGCATATGAACGGAGTAGAGTTAGCCCGGCGGTTGAAGGATCTCGGCCTCATTCCCCGAACGAAAATGGTTCTCCTCAGTTCCGGGGGCCTGTCACAGAGTCAGATTCTGGGCGGCGTGGAAAACAATCCATTCGACGCCTTCCTGACGAAGCCCATAAGGTCGGGCCGACTGGAGGAAGTCCTCGGACGTTTACTGGGTGGCATGCCGGCGATGCCAAGCCGGCCCGTCAGTCATGCAATCGATACGACGCTCGCGGCACAGTGGCCTTTACGGATTTTGGTTGCGGACGACAATGCGGTCAATCAGAGGGTGGCGGTTCGCCTGTTGGAGCGCATGGGATATCGTCCCGATGTGGCTTCGAACGGGATCGCGGCATTGGAAGCAGTCCATCGGCAGCCCTACGACTTGGTTTTGATGGATGTCCAAATGCCGGAGATGGACGGCCTGGAGGCAGCGCGGAGAATCACGTCCGAACTTGCCGTGACGGAACGGCCGTGTATCGCCGCTTTCACGGCAAACATACTCCCGGAAGACCGGCAGACATGCCGGGAAGCCGGCATGAACGATTTTCTCGCTAAGCCATTGAACGTTGATCGTCTGCGGGAACTACTGCAGCGCTGCGCTTCACGGCGGCTAACGCTGGCCGTTCCCGCAACACTGGCAGTCCCAATAATCGGGTAGTTGGTTCAGGCAGGCGAGCAGCATACAACTGCTATGCTTCAGCGATCATAAAACTGGCGTAGGCGGGGGGAGTTGCCCCAGGAATTGCCCCTCGTCCGAGAAAGCCCGCCGCGAAGAGAACCATAAGAACCGGCGAGAGCGGCGG
>PLDF01000359.1 GCA_003135055.1 Bryobacterales bacterium
CCATCGGCGCCGATGGAACCGAGAGCCTTGTCTCTCCCTACGCCTATCCCCCACGCCAGAAAGCAACCTACGACGCCACTTACTTCCAATAATGACTAAGTGGCCGGGCTCATGGCCTGCGAAGAGCGCACTAAGACGCTGCCCCCGTGTCCTCAACTGTTCAGTTAGTTAGTGTTAGTGCAGGCGGATTAATTCGTGGCGCACGCACTCATGCGTGCAGCGTTCACACTCGTGTGAACGCGTCTTCCCCGGCGCGACCCACTCTCTCACAGTGTCGCTGGCCCGTGGCCCGCGCCGGGCCTAAACCTAAACCTAAACATACTTAAACAGCGCCATAAACTGCTGATGACAATGAAACAGCGTCAACCCCGGATTATCCGCCGCGAAATCGATCTCCATCTCCTGATATTCCCCCGCCATAACAACCTCCTTCATCACGCCGGACGTCGCCTGCCCCGCCACGCGCATCAACTCGGAGCTATGCCGATGCAGGTGTTCGGATGAATCTCGTCACACGCATTGCGCATACGCAGCCGGTACCGCTGGTGGTCTTCCGAAAATGCGACATCGTTGATCGTCCACCGGTTGAAGCCGCCCTCCGCCGCATTTTGTTTCGCAAATGCCATTTCGAAGACTTGATCCGGTTCCGCCACCGCAGCCGGATTTCCGAACTGAGTGTAGTCTCAGTGGAACGGCTTCGCGGCCACCCGCTGCGGCTTCCCTTCCCGCCTGGCATATTCGACCACCGTACCCATGCCGTGCTGCCGGTCGTCGTCCGCCGTATCTCCCATGATCCGGATTCCGGGGTGACTCATCTCCACAATTGCCGGGACTCGCGCGGCTGTGCCCGGCCAGAGTCCCGGCACACTCACTGGCTTCGGGATCGGGTTGCCATCCATCGCGACAACCGTGGTAGCGTGAGGTGGGACAGACGATCNNGTCAGGCGGGCTGTACTTTAGCCCAGGGTGTCGCAAATCCCCGCGTGATGGCATTCCGGAGTTGAGGCCGGCAGACGCCGCTTATCCAGCTCTCGGCGGCCCGCCGCAAAATATTTCGTCCGTCCTGTCGATTTCCACGCTTCCCAAACGTCATAATCCTGAAGGAGCAATAAATGTCAAACGCATTCGTACACGTAGAGCTGAACACCACTGACGTCGACAAAGCCAAAGCCTTCTACGGAAAGCTTTTCGAATGGACGCTCGAAGACGTTCCGATGGGCGAGATGGTCTACACTATGATCAAAGTCGGAAAAGGAACCGCGGGCGGGATCATGAAGCATCCCGTACCCGGCGCGCCCTCGGCCTGGCTCGCTTACGTGGAAGTCGGCGACATCAATACGGCCACGAAGAACGCCAAGTCCCTGGGCGCAACGGTGATGAAAGACGTCACCGAAGTCATGGGAATGGGTTGGCTGAGCATCATCATCGATCCCACCGGCGCCGCGCTCGGCCTGTGGCAGCCAAAGACCTCCTAACCGATTACCAATAAGGCGGGGCTTCCATCTGTTCCCGCAATTAAAGAGATCCCCGATCAGGTTCGTGCAGCCGTTGAGCGCATGGATCGCGAACTTTGCCCGCGAAGCGACGAGGGACCCGCGGTTCAATAACGCGGCAGAGGCGGAAATCGGGAACCCATAGCCGTCGGCAACGGGTAGCTGCGGTTATCCTATGCCAGACTAAGGGCAGCCGTCAAATCAGTTTTCCGGTGTTTCCCGCAATACCGACCGGCGGGTAGGAGGAGATTTCGCTGAACGGAGTGGAACGGATTGTGATCTAACAGCCGAGCTTTACTTGAAAAAGTCCAACAGTGGATATTGGATCTGCTTCTGAGCCAGACGCAACATCTTTTAGGGCCTCGACACCCGATCGGCTAGGACAACCTTCATGAGGCTTTTCGTTTATTTTTGCGCGCGCGGATCTCTTTGTGGAGAAACTTGATAGCTTCGCCCGCAGTTTTGAAGGGACCGTGGAAAGGCCCTTTTTCCGCGTCATCCAGCCGGGCATCGATGATCCGGCGTTGCGCGGGGGTGTAGTCGTCATCCGGTGCGGGAAGCTTGGGAACAATGCTGATCACGCTGCCGGAGACTCGAAACTCCACCCGGTCGCCGGGCTTCAGTCCGGCCAGTCGGCGCACGCTGGGCGGAACTACCAGGTCGGCCTTGCTTTTCACGGTGATTGTCATGGGATTGCGTCCGCCCGTACCGTCGGCATATCAGGTCTTCGCGGCAGGCCGGGCCCAGTTAGCGCCCCCAATCGGCCGCAGTTTTAAGCAACCTGCCCCACAAAGTTACTCGCGTTCCAACTGCCGTAAATCATGCAATAGCTTCGGCAGAAAGCCCTCCTCATCGCTGCTGTAATAGCCGCGGATGCGCATGCGCCGGTCCACCAGCGTGAAGCGGACGCTGTGAATCATGCTGCCATCCACCGGGTTCAGCTTGAAGCCATCGCGGCCAATCTCGTTCAGCTTGCCTTGATCGCCCGTCAGGAAATACCAGCGGCTCGCGTCCGCCTTGTAGTGCTTTGCATATTCGGCCAGCACCGGCGGCGTATCGGTCGCGGGGTCCACGGTGAACGAGACAATCTTCACATCTGGCATATCGGCGGTCTGCCGCTGCACTTCGCTCATGTGATGGCTCATGAGCGGACACGGTCCAGGACAGGTAGTGTAGATGAAATCGGCCACCCACACGTGGCCTTCGAGCGATTTGCTGTCGAACGGCTGGCCGCTTTGCGACGTCAATTGAAACGGCGAAAGCTGGCTCATGACGCTGAGCGGCGGCGGCGAGCAGGCGGTGCCGAATAACGCCAGTACTGCAACTGCCGGCTTCATGCCGAGCTACGCGCACTCTTCCGCGCCGCCATCATTCCCGATGCCAGCAGCAGCGCTACGCCGAATGCCGCCGTCACCACCAGGCTGGTTAGCGCTCCCGGCGTCGCATCCGGCAACGACAGCGCATGGTTCAGCAGCGAAACGGAATACGTCAGCGGGTTGATCCACATCACCGCTTTGATCCAGCCGTGCGCCGCAGCCATCGGGAACAGCGCGCCGGAAACAATCCACATGGGGAATAGCAGCAGGTTCATCAGGGCGTGAAATCCGGAGGTGGATTCCATCTTCCAGGCGAGCACGAACCCCAGCCCGGTGAGCGTGAACGAAATCAGGAAAATGGTTCCGGCCAGCACTACCAGTTCGCCGGGCGCGATGCCGATGCCCGCCAGCGGCGCGAACAACAGGAAGATCATCCCCTGAATCCACCCCAGCGTCGCCGAGCCTAGAATTTTGCCCAGCACCATGCTGGTGCGCGGCGCGGGCGATACCAGCATCGAAAGCAGAAAGCCTTCGCGCCGGTCTTCGATAATCGTGATGGTGGAAAAGATCGCCGAGAACATCACGGTGAGCACCAGCGCGCCCGAATAGAATTTCGCCAGGTCGTTCGAGCCGTAGCCGATGAACAGCCAGAATACCAGCGGCGACGCCACCACGCCCATCACGCGGCTCTTCTGCCGCCAGAAGCGCACCAGCTCGCGCTGCCACAGCGTGGCGGCCGGCAAAATGAAGCTACGCAATTCCCGCTCCCGTCTCTTTCATGAAGACGTCCTCGAGGCTTGGCTTGTGCAGGCCCACCGATTCGATGGCGCCCGGAAACGCCTCCACCACGTCCGCGATAAACCGGTGGCCGTTTTCGATCTCCACTCTCACCCGGCCATCGAGCGCCGCCGCGCGTACGGCGAAGCGCTGCTCGATTTGCGCCGCCAGCGTCTGCGCGTCATCGGCAGCCGCCTGCAACACCACCACGTCGCCGCCAATGCGCGCGCACAGGTCGCCGGGGCTGCCCGCGGCCACTATGCGCCCCTGGTGCAGCAGAATCAGACGGTCGCAGCGGCCGGCTTCTTCCAGAATATGCGTGGTGAGCAGAATGGTGACGCCGTCTTGGGCGCGAAGCTCTTCGACGTGCCGCGAAAGATCGCGCCGCGCGGCGGGGTCGAGACCGGTGGACGCTTCATCCATCAACAATACCTGCGGCCGGTGCAGCAGCGCCTTGGCGATTTCCACGCGGCGGCGCAATCCGCCGGAAAGCGTCTCCACCAGATCTTTGCGGCGGTCCTTGATGCCCAGACGCGCCATGGCCCCTTCCATGCGCTCCCGCAAGGTGACGCCGCTTAACCCGTGCAAGTGGCCCTGTGCGCGCAGGTTTTCTTCCACCGTGAGCGCTTTATCGAGACTCTGCGTTTGAAACACCACGCCCACTTTGCGGCGTACCGCGGCAGGTTCGCGGACCACGTCGTGCCCCGCGATGGCGGCGCGGCCTTCGGTTGGCGCCATCATCGTGGCCAGAACGCGGAACAGCGTGGATTTGCCGCCGCCATTCGGACCCAGAAGGCCGAAAATCTCGCCCGGCGTTACCTCGAAGCCAACGTTCGAAAGCGCGACGCGGTCCCCGTAGCGATGAGTCAGATTGCGAACTTCAATCACAGACCGGGCCTATCGAAGAGCATCAGGCCGTAGATCAGCGGCAGGTAGAGAACCGAAGCCATAAGCACGCCGCGCGCGCGCGTCACGCTGCGCTCAATGGCCACGCGCACGCCGGAATAGAGGAACCAGAGTCCCAGTCCCAGCGCGCCGGCCAGATAAATATTCCCCGACATCCCAAACGCCACCGGCAGCAGGCTCACCGGGATCAGCGCAATTCCATACAGCACCATCTGCCGCGCCGTAGACCGGCAATCGGGTTCCACCACCGGCAGCATGCGGATGCCCGCCTGCGCGTAGTCTTCCTTATACATCCACGCGATGGCGTAGAAGTGCGGGAATTGCCACAGAAACAGGATTGCCGCCAGGATCCACGCATCCACCGTCACCACGCCCGCGGCCGCGGCATAGCCGATCATCGGCGGCATGGCGCCGGGAATCGCGCCCACCGTGGTGGACCACCACGTGCGCTGCTTGAGGGGCGTATAGAGGAAGAGATACATGGCCAGCGTGAAGGCGCCGATTAAGCCCGAAAGCAGGTTGACGCCCAGCCATAACTCCATGAAGCCCGCCACCGAAAGCGCGGCGCCGAAGGCCAGTGCGCTGCCTGGCGTCAAGCGTCCCAAGGGCAGGGGACGGCCGGCGGTGCGCCGCATCTTGCGGTCGGCGTCGCGCTCGAACCATTGATTGAGCGCCGCCGTGCCGGAGGCGATCAGCGCCGTGCCCACAATGGTGTTGAGCAAGGAAAGCAGGTGGATGTGGCCCAGAAACTCGCGCCAGCTTGAGGCGTTGGGCAAGCCGAAAAAGTAGCCGATGCCGGCGCTCATCATGATGAGCCAGGTGATGCGCGGCTTGGTCAATGCGATGTAGTGTCGCATCAGGCGATCACCACTCCGCCGTGCGCCAGTTCGGCGTCTTCCGGCCGGATCTGCCGGTAGACCAGCGCGGCCAGCGTGACTGAGGCGCCGAAGGTGACCGCGCCCATCACGGCATGCGCGACGGTAAGCCACTGCAGCGCTCCCGCCGCCAGCAGACTCATGTACGCGCCCATGCCCAGCAGCAATTGCGAAAACGTGAGCGAAACCAGCCACAGCGCGGCGCGGCGAACGGCGGCGGTTTGCATATTGCGCAGAAACGCCTGGATGCCGGCCCACAGCACCAGCGCTGTTGCCACGCAGGCTCCGGCGAAATGAGGCGCAAAGCTGGCTTGGCTAAAGCTCACAGCGACGCCGATCGCGCTCTGCGCCAATAGAGCGGCCACCGCCAGCATGGGCGCGGGGCCGTGCTCCGCCAATCCGTATCGCACACGGGCTGCCACGGAGAAGCGCCGCGGCTGGGAATTGTTCATAGGCCGAAGTTCTATTGTAAACGGGTTCCCACAAAAGAGGGAATGCGCTAAAGGTGGAGGGCGGGACTTCAACGCGGAGTCGCGGAGGGGCAGAGGCAACGCGGAGTTTTTTGAGGGAGCCGGATCTCGGCGTACTACGGATTCTCTCGATTAGCGAAATGGGCAGACGAGTTTGTCCGGGCGATTCAGCGGAACATTGGGAAGATAGATTAAGCAGAGCGATCACAGCATATGTCTTCTCCGTGTTTGCTCCGCCTCTCCGCGCCTCCGCGTTGAGGATCAAGATAACGGACGAATTGAGGGGCGCCATTAAACTTGGGATTGGTCGGCCGACGACAGGCGTTCGGGCCCGTGCTACACTCCGCGCAATGAAGTCTTTTATCCTGACCGCCATTCTCACAGCTCTCTTCGCCGCGGTAGCCATGGCTCAGGCGCCCGCCCGCCAGAAGCGGACCGTGACCGACGAGGAAGTGATGCGCGTCCATCGCTCCACTATCCTCATCGACACCCATAACGACGTCACCAGCTTCACCGTCGACGGGGCCGATATCGGCAAGTCCGCGCCCGATCGTATGACCGATATTCCGCGCATGAAGCAGGGCGGCATGAGCGCGCAGTTCTTCGCCGCGTATGTCGCCGCGAGCTATGTGAAGGACAATAAGTCGGCGGACCGCGCGCTGCAGATGATCGATACCGTGCTGCACGATATCGTCGAAAAGCATCCCGACGAGTTTCTGTTCGTCACCAGCTCTGCGGGCATCCGCAAAGCGCACGAGCAGCATAAGATCGCCGCGCTGATCGGCATCGAAGGCGGCCACGCCATCGAAGACAGCTTGCGCCTGCTGCGCGATTTCTACGACCTGGGCGTGCGCTACATGACGCTCACGCACACCAACAGCAACGGCTGGGCCGATTCCTCCGGCGACCCCAACAAACCCAATAATGGTCTCTCGCCGTTCGGCAAAGAGGTGGTGCATGAGATGAACCGCCTGGGTATGATGGTCGATGTCGCGCACGTCTCCGACAAAACGTTTTGGGACGCGCTCGAAACCAGCAAGGCGCCCATCTTTTCCTCGCATTCCTCCTGCCGCGCTCTCGCCGATGTGCCGCGCAATATGACCGACCAGATGATCGCGGCCATGGCGAAAAAGGGCGGCGTGATTCAGATCAATTTTTCGTGCGGCTTCCTGAAGAAGGGCTCCGGGGCTGCGGGTTCGACCGGCGGCTCGACCGGGGCAGTCCCGCGCGCCACCGTGGCGGACGTGGTGAAGCATATCAACCACGCGGTGGAAATCGCGGGCGTGGACGCCGTGGGTCTGGGCAGCGACTTCGACGGCATCACCTGCGCGCCCGAGGGCCTGGACAGCGTGGATAAGTGGCCCAACCTGACGCGCGCGCTGCTGGAAGAGGGATACGCCGCCGCGGAGATCCGCAAGATTTACGGCGAGAACACTCTGCGCGCGATGGCCGCCGTGGAGCAGACCGCGAAGCAGATGCGATAGCCTTTCGTGACCTTCTGGAACACCGTAATTCGCTTTGAACGATCCAAAGTCACGCCGTGGATCGGCTTGCGCAACGCGCTGGGCGTAGCCTTGCCGTTGATTGTGGGCGCGGCGATCGGCGAGACTGCGGGCGGGTTGATGACAGCCATCGGAGCGCTCAACGTCTCTTACTCGGATGGCGTTGAGCCTTACCCCCAGCGCGCGCGGCGCATGCTGGCTGCGTGTTGCTTCGGCGCGCTGGCCGTGGGCGCCGGGGGAGTGCTGGGCCGCGAGCATCTGCTGCCCGTCCCGCTGGCGGCAGTGTGCGCCTTCGCAGTGGGCATGATGGCCGCGGTGGGCGAGACCGCGAGCAACATTGGCGTCATGGCGCTGGCCACGCTGATTGTCTTCGCGGCGCAGGCCATGGCGCCGGTCGCGGCTCTGCAATCGGCGCTGCTGGCGTTCGGCGGCGGGCTGTTGCAAACCGGTCTGGCGGTGGCATCGTGGCCGATGCGGCGCTACGGGCCCGAACGGCGGGCGTTGGCTGCGCTCTATTCCGAACTGGCGCGCTCCGCCGGGAACGCGGAGGAATCGGCGGCGCCTAATGCGGCGCCTCCCGCCAGTCAGCAGAGCACCGGCGCGCAACGGGCGCTGATGTCGCTGGCGGGCGACCGCTCCATCGAAGCCGAGCGGTATCTTGCGCTGCTCAGCCAGGCCGAGCGCATCCGCCTGACGCTGCTGGCGCTCGCGCGATTGCGCATCCGCCTGGGGCGCGAGAGCGGCAGCGCCGCCCAAGCCGCCGTGCTCGATCAAAGCCTGAAGGCAGCCAGTCGCGCGTTGACTGCGATAGCAGAGTGGCGCGGGGCCATGCCCTGCGCTAGTTTGAGCGATGCCGCCGGCGCACGCGGCGCGATGCCACTCGATGAAGTCCGGCAAATCGAAGCGGCTGCCAACCAGTTGCGCGGCTCGGCAGACGCCATGACCCGCGATGCCCGCTGGCAGCTCGATGCGCTCGCTGGACAGATCCGCTCGGCTGCCGAGCTTGCGTTTCATACCACGCCGGCGGGGAGCGCGGTCTTCGCGGCGCGCGAATCGGCGAGCCCCTGGACGCTCCGTTTAGCCGGCGCCATGGCGAACCTGCGCGCCAATCTGTCGCTCGATTCGGCGGCCTTCCGGCACGCGCTGCGCATGGCGGCGTGCGTCGCCATCGGCGAAGCTATCAGCCGCTACACCGGTACGCGGCGCGGATATTGGCTGCCGATGACGGTGGCTATCGTGCTGCGTCCGGATTTTACCGCTACCTTCACCCGCGGCGTGCTGCGTCTTGCCGGAACGCTTGCCGGGCTTCTTGTGGCCACCGGCCTGGTGCATTTTCTGATGCCGGGTATGGGCCCGGAAGTCTTTCTGATTGTCCTCTTCACCTTTCTGCTGCGGTGCTTCGGATCGGCGAACTACGGCATCTTCGTGACGGCGCTTACGGCGCTGATCGTGTTCCTGGTTTCGCTCACCGGCCTGGCGCCGGGACCGATAATGATCGCGCGCGGCTTGAATACGCTGGCGGGAGGCGCGATTGCGCTGGCCGCCTATTGGCTGTGGCCCACCTGGGAACGAACGCTCACGCCGGATCTGCTGGCGGAAATGCTCGACGCCTACCGCCATTACCTGCAGGCCGTGCGGGATGCATACCTGGAGCCCGGCGGCGAATTCTCTGCGCGTCTCGATCGCACGCGTCTCGCCGCCCGGCTTGCGCGTTCCAACGCGGAGGCGTCGCTTGCGCGGCTCAGGGCCGAACCCGGCGTGAGCGAAGACCGGATCGGCATTTTGAGCAAGACTCTGGTCAGCTCGCACCGGTTGGTTCACGCGCTCATGTCGCTTGAGGCCGGTTTGGCGACCAGCGCGCCCGTGCCGCCGCGCGATGCGTTCCGCAAGCTGGCGAACGATGCCGACGCCACCATATATTACCTGGCCGCTGCGCTGCGGGGCTCTTCGATAGAGCGCGGCCATCTGCCCGATCTGCGCGAAGACCATCATGCGCTGCGGCAGTCGGGCGACACGCATGTAGACCGTTATGCTCTGGTCAACGTGGAGACCGACCGTATGGTGAACAGCCTCAATACGCTCTCCGGGCACGTGCTCTATTACACGCAGCGATTCGCCACACCTGTGACGAGATAGATACTTTGGAGCAATGGGAGTTCCCATGGCATCAATCACTTCGATTTCGGCCCATTAGTTGCGGTTAGTTCGCCGATGCGTCGTAGCTTGGCTTACTTACTCTTCGCTTCGGCGGTTCTGGCGCAGTCCGGTCGGCCGGTACCGCAACAGGCCCCCATTGACGCGCTGATCCGGAGTTATCAATCGGCTTACAGCAACGGCAAATTCGACGAAGCCGCGGCGGCACGAGACCAAGCGCGCGCGCTGCTCAATCAAATTCCGGTGGACGATCCGCAGTACGCCAACTGGGCGCAGCGGGTTTCGGGGATCTACGAGAACGGCGGGTTCGCGCTGCGATCTCGCGACGTTCTGGAACAGGCGTTGACCAGAGCCGGAGGCTTGGGCGACTCGTCTCCAACGCGGGTGGCGCTGCTTGATGCGCTGTCGCGTTCCTGGGAGCAGGATCGCAATCTGCTCAAGGCGGTGAGCTATCTGGGGCAGGCCGCGGCTGAGGCTCAAGCTCCGCTTACGGCGCAATCGACCGCCTCCGTGTCTCGCTGGTTCAGCGGGACGGGCAGTCGGGCAGCCGTAGTAACTGCCAACTATGCGGATCTCTACCAGCGGCTCCACAGTCTCTACCGGCGCCTTGGCTGCCCACAGGATGCCGCTGCCGTTCTTACCAGAATAGCCGCGCACGTGAAGAATAGCGACGGACTCCTCGTCTCGCTCTACCAGCAATATGGTCAGATTGACGAAGCGGCCGCCATCTACAAGCGCCAGGCCGCGGAGGCCGCCGATTCTCGGCAGGCGGCAGCGGCTTTGCAGTCGCTTGCGAACCTATACCAGAACGCCCAACGCTACGGCGATGCCGTTGCCGCCTTGCAACAAGCCATCGGCAAGACTGAGGCTTCGGGAGGCCCGGGCGCTTCTCTCGGGATGCGCCAATCGCTGGCGAACATGTTCCAGCAAGCCGGGCAAGGTCAGGCAGCTGATGAGGTTTACCAACAGTTGATGGCCGGGAAGACGGACCAGCAAATGTGGATCGTCAACAGCTATGCCAATTTCCTGGAACAGACCAATCGCGTCGATCAGGCGGAGCGGTTACTGAACGATTACCAGGCCAGCCACTCAAGCGTGGAGCCGGGGGAGCAGCAGACTCTGATGTTGGCTTTGGCGAACGTGGAACGGCTGTCCAGGAAGCCCGAACTCGCCGAAGAATACCAGCGCCGCGCATTTACTAACCAGTTCCAGCCCGCTGATGTTGGAGCCGCGGACACCATGCAACGCGCGACCGAAGCATTCAATGCCGGCAAGCTGGACGAAGCCTTCAATCTTACTTTGCAAGCGATCGACTCCGCCCGTGGCAGTTTAGATCTACGAAGGGTGTACCGGATGGCATCCATGCTAACTTCGCAGCAGGCTCCCAACAAAGCGGATGAGATCTACCGGCGTACCATCTCATTGTCCGAACGCTGGTCGCCAGTTGCGGTCGAGCCACAGTTGACCGCGCAGCAGAATTACGCCAACTTTCTACAGTATCAGGGCCAGTTTAGTGAGTTCGAGCAGGCGGTGGAGCGCTACAGCGCTACGCTAACGACCGCGCGCGGCGCCGGGACGGGGTGGCTGGAAGATTCTTTGCGCTTGCGCGCCACAACGCTTTACCGGCCCGAAACACGGCAGGACGCGCTTGCTGCTTCGCAGGAACTAGTCGCGCTGGAGGAGTCGCTCAGCGGCGCTACCAGCGAACCGTATCTCCTTGCGACAGAGACACTCGCCAATACCATGAAAATTAGCGGAGATAGGGCTGGCGCGCTTCCGTTACGCCGCAAGATCGTGACCATTGCGGATCTGGTCTACGGCGTAAACGATTCGCGTCGCGCCGCACTTCGCGTCACCGCCGCAATGGCATACGCACGCGAGGGGCAGTTTGACGAAGCCGAAGCGTTGGCCAAAGAAGCCGTCGCCATCAGCCAGCGCATACAGCCGCCCCAGCCCGGAGCTTTCGCCAACGAATTGCAGCAAATTTTACAGATGAAACAGGCCGCCCTAGCGGCGTCCGCTCGAAAGCAATAGCCCCAGACGCCTCAATCGGACCGCGAGATCAGAACTACTCGTTCTCAGGGCGCGCGATAGACAACCCGCCATCCGCCCGTCGGGATGGCGACTCCCACCACTGCGCCAATGAGCGCCCCGATCGGCGTAAAAACCGCTTTGCCGAAGTTGGGAAACCATCCATGGTCGCCATGATCGATTGCGGCTCCGGTCCCGAGGCCGCCGGCCGCTCCGATGGCGAGTCCGATTAGCGTATTGCGTCCGCGATGCCCCGGGTGTTTCAGCGAAACCAGTTTGATATCCTGGCGCGAAAGCGCCTCCTGACTCGTCGTCGCGTTAATAGCCAGCGAATCCGGGCTCACGCTCTGCAAGAAGCCGCGCAACGTTTTACCGCCAGCCAGGACGACCCGGATCTCCGACCCGTTTTCCAGATGACCGAGGTTGGCCCACTGCTCGATAGGCTTCGCCTGTTGGGCCGCCGCGCTCGCGGCAAGAGCGGCGACCATTGTCGCAAGCAAACTGGACTGCGTCAGTAGCTTAGTCATAGGTCAAGGAGTTCGGTCACCCATTCGAACGCAGGCAAGGAATGCGAGAGTTCGACAGTTCGTCAGGTAGTGTACCGCAACCCGCAAGCGTTTCAGCATGCGTGAAAGCTTCCTCCGCAACTCTCTGGAATCTACCGTTGGAGGCGCGGCCCTCAGAGCCGCTTGCGCATAGCCGCGAGGGCTCGCTATCGGACCGCAGGGCACTTTACCGCGCGGTGGCGCTACCACCCCGAGGCGGGACAGACGATCGTTTTTTGCCGTCTGTCAGGCGGCCGTACTTCAGCTCTAGCTTAGCTAGCGAAACATGACAGGGTAACAGACCACAAAAGGCGATGGTCTGTCCTACGCAGGAGGCCCGCCCCGAGCCGGCTGCAAAAGCCAGGGTCGGCTGCCCCACAAAGTGCTTTACCGCGTTCCGCCCGCGACGCCGCGGTGCTTGCGGGTGAGAATCTCGCGGATGGCGTAGATCCGCCGGTCCTGGCTCTCGAAGTAGGTCCGCATCATCATCTCGCCGATGAGGCCGGTGCTGAACATCATCAGGCCGGCCAGCAGCAGCAGCCCCGCCGCCATCATCAGCGGTCCGTGCTCAACCACGATGTCGTGGCCCAATATTTTCGAAACCGCCAGCCAGGCCAGCGTGCCGCCGCCCAGCGTGGTCCCAATCAATCCCAGCGAGCCGAAAAAATGCATGGGCCGCGTGAAGTATTTCAGCAGAAACTTGATGGTGAGGATATCGAACAGCACGCGGAAGGTGCGGCCGATGCCGTAGTGCGACTCGCCGGACGCGCGCGGCACGTTGCGGATGGGAACTTCAGCCACGCGCGCGCCGTAGAAACTGGCCAGAGCGGGAATGAACCGGTGCAGCTCGCCGTAGAGGTTGACGTCTTTCAAGACCTCGGCGCGATACGCCTTGAACGTGGTGCCGAAATCGCGCAAGTCCATGCCCGACGCTTTCGCCATAAGCCAATTCGCGATGCGCGAAGGAATCCTGCGCATCACGGCATTATCCACGCGGTCTTTGCGCCAGCCGCTGGCGATATCGAAGCCCTCCTCGATTTTGCGGAGCAGCGCCGGGATGTCCTCGGGCGCGTGCTGCAAGTCGCCATCCATGGCGATGATCACTTCGCCCTTGGATTCGTGGAAGCCCGCCGAGAGCGCGGCCGTTTGCCCGAAATTGCGGCGCAGCCGGATCACTTTGAGCCGTCCGTCGGTCTCCACCAGGTTGGCCAACAGCTCGAAGCTGCGGTCGGTAGAGGCGTCGTCGATGAAGATGATTTCGTAGGGACGTTGCATCTGTTCCAGCACCGACGTCAGGCGGTCGTACAGTGGCAGGATGGAGGGTTCCTCGTTATGGATCGGGATGACGATCGATAGCATGGGGAGCGAAAATCCCAGTTTAACACCCAGCGTTGCGTTCGAGGCAACTCGCCGCAGTGAACGGCGCTTACACGTTTTCGGGAAAGGCCGGCTAAAAGACAGAGCCGCGACCGTGAGGGGAGCGGGATTTCGCGGCGACTAACAGACCAGCGGTCCTGAGACTCGTATGCGTAATAAGAGAGAAGCGATTTCATGCCCAAAAGGAGGATGGATCATGATTGAATCGGGCAGTTTGGCATCACGGCGGCGCTGGCTGGGATGGATGTCGGCGGCCTCGCTCAGCTCGGGTGCGCTGGCCGCCGCGCCGGCGAATATTTCGAAATCGGCACGTCGCCGGCATACGGTCTGCTCGCCCGTAACGTTCGCGGGCTGACGCTCAACAACGTGCGCTTCGACGTGGTCAAGCCCGACCTCCGGCCGGCTGTGGTTCCGGACCATGTGACGGACGCTTCGATCAATGGTCTCGGCGCGCAAGGCAACCCGCAGGCGACATCGGTTTTGCGGTTCATCGAAACGCAGGATGTGCTGCTGACCGCTTCCCGCGTCCTTACGCCGGCTGCGGTATTTCTACAGGTTGAGGGCGCGGCGAGCCGTGGCATCACGATTGACGGCGGAGATCCTATCGAAGGCGGCAAATCCATTGGCGTTCGAGGCGGGCGCGGGTAAGGACGCGGTGAAGTTGCGGACATGAGATGATTCTGTGCTCTTGTTGGAAGGCACTCCCTCACGGTCGTGGCTCAGTTCGGAGCCGCGCGCGTCAGCCAAGCGGTATTGCGGTTGCAGCTCCGAATCTCGCGGGCGCATAACCCTGGGTTATCTCTCCCCAGGCGTCGACCGGCCAGGATGCCGGTCCCACCGCGGGTCTGTCAGGTGACTCTCTCGGCCCGAACGATAAACCTGTTAGGGGCGGAGCCAACGAAGTAGAACGGATAACAAGTGACCAGGGTAAGGATCTCACTTACTCCGGGGTCCAGCACCGTGACATTGGATGGTCCCACTACTCTGGTCGAGACCACGCGATAGCGAAACTCGCCGAACAGCGTGGTGAGCGTAATGATGTCGTTCCTGCGAATGTTTCGAAGCGGTCGAAAAAACGTGTCGCGGTGTCCGGAAATACCCACGTTACCCGGTTGGCCCGGCAGCGCCGTACCGGGAATATGTCCAACCGCGCGCCGCAGGGTGCGTCCACTGGTTCCCTCTATGACCATCGCCGAAAGGCCGAGACGGGGAATCTCAAGGCGGCCAATCAGGCCGTGGGTCAAGGCCGGCAGCGGATTCTTTGGTGACGTGGGGTACGCGATTTGAAGCGCCCCGTGGTTCGCCGCTTGCCGGTCGTGTAACATGTGTTCGAGCAGCCGGCGCTCCCGGTTCTGGAACATCCAGGTATCCGCCAGAACGAAACCGCAATAGCCCAGCATTATGACGGCGGCGCCGCCGAGTACCCACTGGCCCGACCGCAGAATCCTGCTCAGCCCACCTTTTTTGAGTACAACCCTCACTTCGCGGCCTCGTGCTTGGCCGGACTCGGTTCGCCGCCGGCGATGTAGCCGGAGCGGGCCCGCACCACCAGCTTGCTACCCGCCGTCCCGCTGGCGGTTACTCGAATCGTCCGAAGGACGCCGGGCTTCCCGGTGTTGCCGGAAACATATCCGATGGTGTATTGATTGCGAATGTCGCGCGCGATGCGCTCGCAAATCGACACCACGTCATTGAGTTCCTTCGGAAAGAAGGCTTCGCCCCCAGTTGCCTGAGCAAGACGGCGGAGCACAGTCGGATTCCGGTCGACCTCCGTATCGTCGAAGACGCCGATCGCGTACATGACAACGCTCGATCGCTCGGCCATCCTCAGTAGCTCGGCCAGGGTGTGCTTGCTTGCGTTGTCGCCGCCATCGCTGACAACGATGAGCGCTCCTTTATCCTTGCTGCCTGCCTGGAATCGCTCCAGCGCCTCGATGGCCGCGTCGTAAAGCGCCGTCATTCCCGTGGCAGGCGTCATCGAGATCGCGCGTTCCAGTTCTTCGGAGCGATCGGCGAAGCTGATCGTGTCGGCAAGACCCAGCGTTACTTTCTCGTCGAAGTTGACGACGAACAGCCGGTCTTCCTGGTTGCTTGTCCGGACAAACGTCCGCGCCGCGGCGGTCACTTCGGGAAGTTTCGGCCCCATGCTTCCGCTATGGTCGATCACCAGACCAACCGTAACGGGAATGTCTTCGTGCCGGAACAGGCGGATGGATTGCCGGACGCCGTCTTCGTAAACCGTAAAATCCTGCTGGCGCAAATCGGAAGCAAACCCGCCGTTCCGGTTAAGCACCGTAGCGTGCAACACCACAAGATCGACGTTGATCGAGATCTTGTATGGTTCCGGCTCTTGACTTTCGCGCGCATCGCCCGCGAGACAGATGATAAGAAGCGTCGCGAGCGCGAGACTGCTCGCCATCGTTCTCATGGTATCCCCATCACTGCTGTCCTCTCTCGTCGCCGGCTCGCTCAGTCTTGCTTACGTGGCGCACGCACTCGTGCGTGCAGCGTCCCCACTCATGGGGACGCCTCTTCTGCCGGCGCACCCAAGCGTTCACACGAGTGTGAACGCCCCGGCACGCAGGAGTGCATGCGCCACGCATTCAACCGGCCTGGATCTGGCGGTACTCCGGCTGCCACATTGCGTCTTGCACTTGCTGAACGATGTCGTCGAGCTCCACTCCGGCCAATCCTTCAACCGCCGCGGCCTCCGCGACCGCCGCCGCGACTGTCATCGACACGCTGCGCAAGTCGTCGATATGCGGCAGCAGGGACGCCCCGGGCTGGCGCACCGCGACCAAACTGGATACGGCGCTCGCCGCAGCCGAGACCATGCCGTCACTGATTCTGCGGGCTCGCGAAACGATGGCGCCCAGGCAGAGACCCGGGTACAGCATGGCATTATTCACCTGGCCGATGACGTACGTGACTCCCTTATGCGTCACCGGCGCGAACAGGCTGCCGGTGGCAATCAACGCCCGCCCGTCAGTCCAGGCGATCAGATTGGCCGGGTTGGCCTCGGCTCGCGGCGCGGGATTCGAGAGCGCGAAGATGATCGGCCGTTCCGTATGCGCCGCCATCTCTCTAACAATTGCTTCCGTGAAACTGCCCGCGTTGGTCGACGCGCCAATCAGCATGGTCGGTTTCACCCGGCGCACCACCTCGGCCAGGCTTACGCCGTTTCCATCCTCGTCGTGCTTCCAGCCTTTGCTTTCGGCGGCCGGCCGGGCGTATGGCGCCTGATGGTCCTGCAGTCGATCGGCCATGCCGGTCGTGAGCAACCCCTCCCGGTCCACGCACCAGAAGCGCTTGGCGGCATCCTCTTTGGAGAGCCCCTCGCGTATCATGGCATCGCGAATCTGATCGGCGATGCCAATGCCTGCCGTACCCGCGCCGAAGATGACCACGCGGTGGTTGCGCAGCGGCGTGCCGCATATGCGGAGAGCGGAAATCGCCGCCGCCAGCGTGATGGCGCCGGTACCCTGCATATCGTCGTTGAAGGTGCAGATCCGGCCCCGGTACTTCTCGAGGATACGCCGTCCATTGCCCGGTGCGAAATCCTCCCACTGCAGCAGCGCCTTGGGAAACAGCTTGGTGACGGCTGCAACGTAAGCGTCGATGAAAGCATCGTACCGCTCGCCGCGTATGCGCGCGTGGCGGTTACCGATATACATAGGGTCGCTGAGCAGACTTTCCCGGTTGGTGCCGACATCGAGCATCACCGGGATCACGCGCGTCGGGTCGATTCCACCCGCCGCCGTGTAGATCGCCAGCTTGCCGATGGACACTTCGATGCCGCCTACGCCCCAATCGCCGATTCCCAGTACCTGCTCGGCATCGGTTGCAAGGATCAGGTCGATATCTTCGGGACCGCAGTTAAGGCTGGCAAACGCCTCTTCGATCGCTTCGGCATGATCGATCGAGAGGTAAAGACCCCGCGGGCGGCGGCACTCGTGATGGTACTGCTCCATCGCCATGCCGACCGTCCGATCGTTGACTATGGGGATCATCTCGCGCAAGTGCTCCGAGAGCAGCCGGTAAAACAGCACCTCGTTGCGATCGTGCAGGGCGGTCAAGTAGATGTTCCTGCTCAACGCATCCGGCAAGCGCTCGTACTGGATGTAGGCGTGCTTCACCTGAGCCTCCAGCGTGCTGATGTCCGGAGGCAGCAAGCCGTTGAGGCGCAACGCTTTCCTTTCCCCGGCCGTGAACGCTGTCCCTTTGTTCAACGCCGGTGAATTGAGCACGGCCAGCCCGCGATCTTTGGTTTCATGGGTACCGTTGCCGTTCCGATGCTGCGGTTTCGGCGCCAGTAGCGGGACCACTCTCTGTCGCATGGCTGTTACCCTCATTGTTCCGTCTTGACTGGTGCGGCGCCCTCAATTAGGAGGCGCGCCGCGCGCGAGAGAGATCGAGGTCCTGGCTAAGCACGTCTTTCAGCGATGCGGAAGGCTAACGCGCCACCGAGGGCCAGAAGACCGAGCAAAGCCATCAGCGGCAGCGGGCTCGCCGTGGCCGGGAGCGTCCTGTCCGCTGAATCGTCCGGCGCCGGCGGCGGCGGAGTGACTACCTCGGAAAGTTGCACTTCGTCCCCGCTCGGCTGGATAGCCATAACGGGCGCCTGCTTCATTTGAACTACAGCGGGCGCGTTCGCCGTCTGGATGGGCTCGGCTACTTCGACGGGGATGTCGGCCGACGTCGAGAGTACGGGCGTATTCGTCGTCTTAGCCAATTCTATAGCCTTCGCCTTCGGATAGACGAATTCCTCGCCCCAATTTGCGCCGGGATAGAACCAGGCGCGCAACGCTTCCGGCTCGCCGGCCGGTCTTTCTCTGAAGGTGATCGTAGTCTTGTCGGTAGGATGCAGGCGATAGTTCGGGATCGCCAGAATCGTGGCAATTATGGTCTTTTCGTCCTTGCTGAAAATCTGGACGATGTGGCGATCGGATTGAGAATCCAGTAACTTGAAGACATAAGTGCCGGCGGGCAGTACGCTCCACCCGGTGAGATGCACCCCTGGAATCTCAACGGGGCCGCTAAAGGTGACCACGGTCTTTTTGTTCCACTCGTCGGCCTTGGCGCCTGGCGCCAGCACTGCGCCCATTAGCGCCATACAACACACCGCTGATTTAAATAGCTTCATTATTTTTCTTCCTTTTGCTCCAGATTTGCCGTTCGTTTTGGTTCGGCGGGATACGGAATCTCGGCGGGCATCTCCGCGCATTCTACACGCCAGCATTTCAGGGGCCGTCAGCGCCGAATCGTTGTTCAACCTCATAATAGGCTTGAGTTTGGCGGCTTCACCGTTGAGTGACGATATGAGGAACTGACCATGCTAGGTCATGTGATCGCATTTTGGTCAATGCCGCCACCGGCATACGCTATAGTTCCAACACATCGGACCGTAAGATTGCGGCGATCCGGGGGCCATTCCGGAGGGATATCTCAACCCCGAAGAAGTTGGTCCGCTTCGTGCACATGAAGAGGCGAGTCGATCACAGGAGGAAACACCATGCGCGACACACACCGGAAAGCCGCGGAGCGGCACGAACAGGCGGCACGCGCCCATCGTACTGCCGCCGAACATAACGAAAAAGGCGATGACGAGGCGGGACGCTGGCATTCGGAACGAGCGCTGGAGTACTCGGATCACGCTTACAAATTGGCCCAGGAAGCCCATGCCAAGTCAGGCAAGATAGGGACTCTCTAAATTATGTCCACTCGATATAATGACGGATCACATTACGAGAACCACCAGCGGGCCGCCGAATTGCACGACGTCGCCGCTCACGCCCATCGCGCTGCCGAGCAGCACGGACAAGAGGAGCACCTGACGGGACACGAGCATTCACGGCAAGCCCTCGAGCACTCCGAAGACGCCCATCGGCATACTGAGGCGGCTACGGCCGGACATGGCGTCGCCGCATTCGGACACAACGACATCGCCGCCCTCGCTTATCAGCTCTGGAATGCTAGAGGCTGTCCGGACGGATCGTCGCAAGAAGATTGGTCCAATGCGGTAAAAGAATTGAGATCCCGAGCTTACGCCCATTAATCTCGTAACGCAGCGATGGCATGGCTTCGAAGCGCCGGTGCGCTTGGCAGGACAGACCATCGCTTTCGTGGTCTGTGACGCTTCGCTAAAGCTAGGGTGCTTAAACGTTGTCGGGATTTCCTCGCTCAGCCCCGAAAACCCGCTCCCTCACGGTCACGGCTGTGTGCCGACTGCGTGTGCCTGCAAGATAGTTACGGAGCCGCGACCGTGAGAAAGCAGTCAGTTAGCCGGCCTTTCCCGAAAACGTTTAGGCGCCCTTAAGGTACGGCCGCTTGACAGACGACCAAAAACGATCGTCTGTCCCGCCACAACCTCCGACTTGCCCGGAATGTGGAAACCCCAGCCCTTAACGCCGCAACCGTTGCAGGCTAAAGGGCCGTGGGAGAGATATGGAGAACCGCGCAAAGCTATGGGAGCTGGCAAAAGAACGAGCGTGGCATTCCTTGGCCCAAAAACATGGTTCTGCCGAAAGTCTTGCTGAGCGCGCTGCTTGGCAGAGCCTGAGTCCCCTAGTTGCTTTTCTCCGCGGAGGGAACGGCGATTCTTTCGAAAACCGTCTTTAGAACATCGCGATAGAGTACGATGCCGTGCCGGGAATAGCTCACATAACCTTGCTTCCGGAAGCGGTTCATATACTGGGTGACGATCTCGCGCGAGGTACCGACGTACCGTGACAGCATCTCATGGGTAAGCGGCATCATCCGCACCGATCCGTCTTCTTCCGGCGTACCCAGCCGCTCGGAGAAGCGCATCAGCGAACGGGCGAGCCGCCGTTCGATGGTGTCGAGCGAAAAGCTCTCGATCCGCCGGCTGAATTCGGCATTGCGCTGCGCCAGGACTTGCAGCAATGCCACTGCAAGGCGCGGCCGCTTCATGACGAGTTCTTCCATGTCGGAAATAGCCCACGTCATCAGCGTGGCTCTTTCGAGGGCCGCGGCCTGCTCGGGGCGTTGCGGAACGTCGAGGAAAGCCGACTCGCCAAACAACTCGTCCGGCCGGACGATTTCCAGTAATACCTCACTGCCCTCCGCGGCTATCTGAGATATCAGAACCTTGCCGCTAACCACCAGATAAATGCTTTTCGAAACATGATCCGGACCGTAGATCGTCTGGCCTTGGCTGTACTCCGTCGTGCTGGAGATTGGTAAATGCGCCAATACGTCCTCGATCCGCGTTTGTAACCCTGCCGATGTGGTGCCTGCTGCCATTGTCTTCTCCTCTTGGGCCTAACTTGATTCCCGTTTACTTTGCCATTCGCCATAGCGGACCGTTCAGCTATCGGCGATAGTGATTGGCGGTCTGGGCGAAGAAATCGCTCATTTACATGGAATTCACGAGAGTTTCGCCGAAAGATACCGTTCCCTCATGTTCACCCCGGTCGGCCGCGGCCTGGCACTCTATGCAACGCGGCGCCGATGGCACGGCCGAGAGGCGTTTTGGGCTGATCGCCGATTCGCAATCGATGCAGGTTCCAAAGCTGCCGTCGCGAATCCGCCGTAGTGCGGCTCTTACCTGGAGAAGCAGGCGGGACTCGCGGTCCACGTTTCGAATCGCCAGATCCCGTTCCGACGCATACTGAATCTCGTCCATCTGGTCCGCGCTCTTTTCGATGGCGATGCCGTCCCGGTTTCGCAATACCCGATCCAGCTCGGCCGCGCTTCGTTCGAGAACCTCTTGGAACCCGTTCGTCTTGGTAACTGCTTCCTTCAATGCCATTCCCTTGCCCGTACCAGCCGCCTATTGGGCCGCCGTTCGAGACAATCGCATTTTAGGGGCCATCAGCGCCGGATCGTTGAAAAGTCAACAAAACCCGCATTTGGCAGCTTCATGGAGGTGGAGCGATAGGATGAGCGAATCTGACCGAATATGGTCAATGGCATCATTGCCACAAATAGGCCGGGCTTCTGGTCTGGTTAACAACGCTGAATATTTGCGAAAGAGTTGTAAAAGCGGCAGCGTCCGGGTAGCGAAAGACCCGTGGTACGCCATTGGAGCTGCATTGACCATTAGCGGTCACTTGACAACGCGCGGTCAGCCCCCAAAGCCGGCCCTCCGGCTCCGCGCCTCTGCCGCGTAGGCACACATGGCCTACGTGGTGCGCCGCGAATGGACTTTGGAATGCCTCATGCAGTATGCCTCATGTAGTAAGTCTCATGTGGAGGCGTGGCTCGTAGTGGGAGCCGAACCGGCGGCGAACTTGAGCGGGTGCTCCGCACCAAGAGAACGGCGGGCGCGAGATCGCGCAAAAGGACAACGCATATGAACTGGGATCAAATCGAAGGCAAGTGGAAACAGCTTATAGGGTCTGCCAGGGAGCGCTGGGGCAAACTCACGGACGATGACGTTCAGACTCTCACGGGCAAGAAGGATCTACTGGTCGGAAAGATTCAGGAGCGATACGGAATCGCCAGGGCGGAGGCTGAAAAGCAAGCCGACGCGTGGTCTCACGCTTTAAGTGAAACCAAGCGCGAAAGCGCGCAGCCCGTTCTGTAGGGTCCGCAATCGCAGAGCCCACCGGCTGTGGCGGGCTCTGTCCGGAAGTTTTTTGGGTGCTTTGCCGGCGAAGGGGGTTTCAGTCTCCTCTTGCTCGCGTGGCGCCCTTGCGGAAGATCACTCCCTTACGGTCGTGGCTCTGACAGAGCCGCGCGCGTTAGCAAGCGGTTTCACCGTCGCACCGAATCGGGTGCGGGCCTGCCAGGCGACTGAAACAAGCAGGGATGTATATGTGCGACTGCAAGAGAACGGATATTCTGTGACGAGACGATTAACGCTACGCCGATCAAGCTCCGAAGCCGGGAAATTACTGATACTAGCGCTCCTGGCGGCGATTCCGGTTCCAGGGATTGCTCAGATCTCAGCAGGGATTGTTCCGGCCTCGGCAGGAATTGTTCCGGCCTCGGGAGGAACCGTTCCTGCCTCGGGAGGAACTGTTCCGGCCTCGGGAGGAGTTGTACGGACTCCGGATCCCCTCGATTGGAAAGGCAAACTGAAGTTCCATGCCAAACGCGCCTACGGCCCGTTGGCCCTCGTAGGCATGGCCGCATACGCGGGGTTCCTCCAGGAAGTTAACTCTCCGAAAGAGTGGGGACAGGGCGGAAGCGCCTACGGAGAGCGTTACGCCTCCACGTTGGCCTGGGCGGGCATCCACGGCGCTCTCGCTTTTGGGCTGGACACGGCGCTGCGCCAAGACCCGCGTTACTATCGATCGGACGTAACCGGATTCTGGCGCCGGGCGGGACATGCGGTCCGGGGAACCTTCGTCACGCGAACCGATGCAGGCGGCGAGACACTGGCCACCTGGCGCTTAGGCAGCGACTACGGCGCAGCTTTCCTTTCCGATATATGGTATCCGGCCCGTCTCGATAAGCCTCGCTATGGATTTGAGGACGGCTCGATCTCACTCGGTTTCGATGTGCTCGGCAATGTGGGAGCGGAGTTCTGGCCGGATATCAAAAGAACGGTATTCCGCCGGAAACCATGATCACCCGACGCCTTTGGAATCCGCCACGCTCCGCCGCGATCGGGCTGTTGGTTCTGTTCCCGGTTTAAAGCGCCTCTTCGTATTCCGTTCTCACTCCCGAAGCCATTATCGATTCCACTTGGGACAGTGCGATCAATCCCCGCTGCTGACACGATTTCCCTCTTCTGCCGGGGATGACTTGGCGCAGCGCGCACCCTACCCCGCGGAGGAAGCATCACCCACTTGCACGAACAGAACGGACCGGCGGCCGCCTTCATCGCGGCATACTGCAAGGCCATGCCCTGACCGCGAGCCAATGCTCAGCCGATGGCGGGATGGGCCCGCTCCTCAATCTTGGCCGAAGGCCTTTATATTGGCGGCAATGGCCGACCGGGGGGTCGGCCGCGGACCAGGGGGTCCGCCCTACCAGGTCTACTTCACCGCGTCGCGCTTCTTCTCATAAGCCGCAAACTGGTCGCGATACTGCTCAAACCCTTTGCGCCCCATCAGCCCGTTGGTGAACTTCTTGCCCAGCTCCACGCCTTCCTGGTTGAAAGCGTTGATATCGAGCAGCTCGCCCACGAAGGCCGTCTGGAACTCCATCATCTGCATGAATGCGCCCAAATGCTCTTCGTCCACGCGGTCGAGCGTAACGGTGCAATTGGGACGGCCGTATTCCGTCATCGCCGCCGCGGTGGCGCGGCGTTCCACATCGATCAGCTTCGCTAGCGACTGGCCCGCCAGCGCGTCGAACGCCGGCAGGTTGAACTTTCGCGACGGAATCTTGCCCTGCGAATCGAACTTCTTCACCGCCCAGAACGTGAACACCTTGTCGTTGGGGCCTTCAATGTAGAGCTGCACCTGCGAATGCTGGTCGGTAGTGCCCAGCGCGGCTATCGGCGTCTGGCCCGTGTTGACCTTTTCGCCTTTGCGGTTGATAGCCTTGCCTAGCGATTCCGCCCACAGTTGGCGGAACCAGAAAGCCGTGCCCGAGAGGTGATTGGAATACGGAAACGCCACCTGGATCGGCTTATTCTTGCGCGTCCAAACCAGCCAATGGTAAAGCGCGGCGCGCAGCGCGATGTTTTCGTTGAGATCGGGCTGCCACGAAAGATGGGTCATGGCGGCGGCGCCGCGCAATAACTTGCGGATATCGATGCCGATCAGCGCGGCGGGCACAAGTCCCACCGGCGTGAGCACGCTGAAGCGGCCGCCCACGTCTTCGGGGATGCCGAAAATCCGGTAGCCTTCGGCGCGCGCAAGCTCGAACAGATCGCCCTTGCCATCCGTGGTGACCGCCGCCACGCGCGATTTCGTTTCGGCGCCCATCGCCTGCTCCAGCCAATCGCGCACAATCAGGAACGACGAGACGGTCTCGGCCGTGCCGCCGGATTTCGCGATCACCAGCACCAGCGTCTTGTGCGGGTCCATCGAACGCAGCGCGGCATCGGTGAACGAAGGGTCCACGTTATCCAGAATCACCAGCCGCGGATGCTCGGCCGTGAAGGCGCCTTGCACCGGATGCGGTCCGCGGATGCCGCAATCGAGCGCCCACGCGCCCAATGCGCTGCCGCCAATGCCGATGACGCAGACGGTATCGTAGCTGCCGCGTACTTCGCCCGCGTACTGAGCGATGGATTTCACCACCTGCGTCCGGAACGGCAGGTGCGGGAAGCCGAAGACGCCTTGTTCGCTCTGTTTTTGGACCGCCTTCAACGCCTTGAGTGCTCTTGGATACGAGCGCTCCGCTTCGGCGCGGGAGATGCCGTTCGCCTTGCCGGCCACTTCGGCCAGCAGGTTCTTTTCATCGAATTGAATAATCATGATTTATGCGCGCCGGAAGATCTGCGCCTGCACTCTGCGGGGCGTCGGGAAGGTCCCGGAAATGTGGTCCTGCCACGTCAAGCTCTCTTCATCCGCCAGGCACCAAAGTTGTCCCACCACGGTGCACAGGCTGAGGCACGATCCCGCGAAACGCAGTACCCGTTGTTTGCGTTCGAGCGGGAAGCCGTCAAAAGTGGTCAAACGCAAACCCGTCCACCGCATTCCGGCGGAATCGGCGCCCAGCAGGGCCCACGTGAGCCCATAAGTGAAGCCCACCAGCAGCAGTGCGCCGGCGAAAACCAACAGGTTGATGCGATTCCAGGTGAATTCGCCGCCCATCGCGAAAAATGCCGCTAGAAACAGGGTATATCCAACCAGCGCCATGGCCCAATCGAGCGCCGCGGCGACCGCGCGGTGGAGCGTAGTCGCCACCGGCGAGTCGCAGGAAACCACGGCCTCAACCGTGGTGGTCAGGGTACGCGGCGTGGCCGGCTGAGGCGGCATGAAATCGAGCAGACCCTGACCTTCCGGCGCGCGGCGGCGGCGGTTAGCCGTTCTGGGCTTTACCGGAGCTTTGGACACTGCCTTCTCCGGAGCGGGCTTATGCGGGGTGGTCTTGCGCGGGGTAGGAATCAGCGGAGCGTACTCCGCAAACTGGATTACGTTCGATTGCCGGTCCGGGAACAGCGGCTGCTGCACCGCGCGGACGATCGGCCGGCGCGCTTCCGGCGAATCGGCCACCGCGGCCCGCGCATCCGGCTGGAATTTCGCCGCCAAGGCGCCTTCGGTACGAACCATGGCGAATTCGCCGTTCAGCGTATCGCCCGGCCGCCGCCCGCACTTGCGGCAGCGGTCTTCTTCGTTGTTTCGCGATCCACAAAAACTGCACGTCATACTGGCACACCTGTTGCCGCCAAGGCCACAACCCGATGTGCTAACTTTGGCGTTTTATGCACTCGCCGCAAAGCTCCCTCCAATTTCTTAACACAACCCGTTTGCGTTGTCACCAGGAATCTTCGAGTGTTACGTATGTTTTCTCCCTTAGCGTACTGTTGGCACTGGTTTTAGGTCACACGGCCTCGGCGCAGCAAGCTGCCGGAGTCACTCAAAATATACCGGCGCCGGGCACTCAAAATCCGGTCTCCGCCGGTTCGCCGCCGGTACCCGACCATAAGAGCTTGCCCGTGAACGAGTGGTATGTGAAGTCACTTATCCAGCAAACTGACGGGAAGGTTCACCATCTTGAGGGTGGCGCCGTGGTTGAGAACAACGCCATGCTGGTAAAGGCGGAGGAAATCGACTACGACGAGGAGACGGGCATACTCACGGCCCGCGGCAACGTTTACTACCACGACTTCGACCACAACGAGCAGCTCTGGTGCGATGAGCTGGAGTACAACACCGACACCGAGATCGGCCACTTTTACGGCCACTTACGTGGCGAATCCATGCCCAAGGTGGTGGTGCGCAAGGGCATCTTGAGCGGCAACAGTCCGTTCCACTTCGAGGGCGAGTGGGCCGAGCGGGTGTGGGTCAAAGACGATCCCAAGTACATTTTGCACGACGGCTGGATTACCAATTGCAAAATGCCCAATCCGTGGTGGCGCATGAAGGGGCGGAAATTCGATATCATTCCCTACGACCGGGCCATCGCTTACCATAGTAAGTTCTTCCTGAAGAACTTTCCCCTCCTCATCTTCCCGATGCCCTTCTATCACTCGCTCAAGAAGGAGCCTCGCAAGAGCGGCTTCCTGTTTCCGAACATCGTGCCGCGCTCGCAGCGCGGATTTATGGTGGGGCTAGGGTATTACTGGGCCATCAACCGCAGTTACGATCTGACTTACCGGTTTCTGGATTACAACACCAACGCCTTGGGCCATCATGTGGATTTTCGCGGCAAGCCGTGGAAGGGCGCCGACTTCGATTTCATTATGATGGGAATACAGGATGAAGGCGGCGACCCCAGTACCGGAAGTCCGGCGGTGAGCGGCCAGCCCGGCAGCGCAACTCCAAGGCAGCGCTACAGCGGCGTAAATCTGTACTTCACGGGCAAGGCCGACTTGGGCGACGGATGGATGGCGAATAGCCTGGTGGATTACATCTCTTCGTTCCGGTTCAAGCAGGAATGGGCGGAATCGTACAACGACGCCATCGGCGCCGAGATCCATGCCGTGGCGTACGTCAAGAAGGATTTTTCGTACTACACGTTCGACGTGGCGGCGTCGCGTACCGAGAACTTCCAAAATCAGGAAATACAGATCAATAATCCGGCGCCGCCGGGCGCGGAGGTTTCCTACAGTTATCTGCGCGACGCCGTAATCATCCACAAGCTGCCGGAAGTGGATTTCGACGGCCGCAGCCGGAGAATCCGGAAAAATCTTCCGGTGTGGATTTCCTTCGATTCGTCGGCGGGATTGTACTACCGCCTGGAGCCGATCTTCGAAAATACCACGACCCTGGTAAACACGTTCCAAACCAGCCAGTTCACGCCGCGGCTGCGCTTCGCGCCGCGCGTCTGGACGGCGCTGCACTGGCTGGGCATCAATTTTACTCCCAGCCTGGGCCTCGATGAAACCTTTTACGGCGAAAGCCAAAACGTTCAACTAGACCCTACTTATAACCAGCTCTTCTATCACGTTCAGAACTCCAGCATTGCCCGCAACGCGCACGATTTCACGCTGGACATCGCGCTGCCTTCGCTGGAGAGGGTCTTCAACAAGAAGACGTTTCTAGGCGACAAATTGAAGCATGTCATCGAGCCGCGGGTCACTTATAAATATCTCAGCGGCATTGGAACCGATTTCGACCGCTTCATCCGCTTCGACGAAACCGATTTGCTGGCCAACACCAATGAGCTGGCGCTCTCATTGACGAACCGGATATACGCCAAGCGCGGCGACACTGTGCAGGAGATCTTCACCTGGGAGCTGATGCAGAAGCGCTATTTCAACCCGACCTTCGGCGGCGCGCTGCTGGCCGGGCAGCGCAACGTATTCGAGGCAACCGCGGACATAACCGCGTACGCGTTTCTGACGGGCCCGCGGACCTATTCGCCGGTGGCGTCGATTCTGCGCGCGAACCCCATCGCCGGATTGACTTTTCAGTGGCAGGCCGACTACGACCCGCTGTATCACCGCGTCGTGGACAGCTCGGTTGAAGTGGGTTACCGATGGAAGAATAAGTACTATGCCAACGCCGCCGACAACGAAGTCCACAGCAATCCGCTGCTGACGCCCTATGCCGACCAGTATCGCGTAACCGCCGGCATTGGCGACCCCCAGCGCCGCGGATGGAACGTGGCGGCCAGCGTGGCCTACGACGTCCGGCAGAATCAATTGCAGTATGCCGCCTCGCAGGTCACGTATAACACCGATTGCTGCGGCTTCAACGTGGAATACCGGCGCATCAACGCCGGGCTGCGGGACGAATCCCAGATCTCCTGGTCGTTTGCGATCTCGAACGTGGGGACCTTCGGAACGCTAAAGAAACAGGACCGGCTGTTCTAACCAGGGTTAGTATTGCCGGAATAACCAAAGACATCTTGAGCGCCGGTTCCCGTCGTGGCACCTTCAAATGGTGCCTGACAGAAAGCGAGCAGCGTTGATGGAGACCCAGCTTCAAGAAGAAAGAATCGTCACAAATGGCGAGCGCGAACGGCGGATCAAGCGGCGCTTCCATATCGCGGAGGACGTGCGCTATAAGATGCTTTATGGCCAGCGTCTCGCGGAAACCGGTTCCGGAAAGACCATGAACATCTCAAGCGGGGGCGTCTGGTTCACTACCGAAGCCATGCTCACCTCGGGCATGCCCATTGAGATCTCGATGACCTGGCCGGTGCTTTTGAACGATTCCTGCCCTATGAAACTGATGATTTACGGCTGCGTTGTGAGAAGCAACGACAAAAGCGCCGCCGTGGCCATCGAACGCTACGAATTCCGCACCCAGGGGCGTTCCCTGCAGGCGCAGCCGGGCGCTATCGCCGCCTCGGCGTTGGAACAGCGCGCACACGCCTAAGAGCCAGCCAGTCCGGCTTTGGCCCCCCAACTGCTTAGTAGCAGGTTGGAGGACGTCATGCTCTGGACGATTTTTGTGGTTCTGCTGGTGTTGTGGCTATTAGGGGTGGTATCCGCTTATACGCTCGGCGGCTTCATCCACATTCTGCTGATTGTGGCCATCGCCATCCTTTGTATTCAGTTGATTGCGGGGCGGCGCGCAGTTTAAGCGGACGCAAACGCGACTTCATGTAGCGCCTGCTAAAAGCCCGCGGCTGCAGATTCTAGATTCCGGTCATTTCAGACGTGACGTAGGACAGACGATCGTTCTTTGTCGTCTGTCTGGCGGCCGTACTTTAGCGAAGCATGAACAGGGTCGAAAAACCATCCCGAACATCCGGGAATCCCCCGAGCCTCGCGGAGGTTTTTCATGAAGTTTCGCGGGCGGAACGCCCATCCCAACAGAGGTCGAAAAACCACCTGGCACATCGGGGAATATTCCCCGGGCTCGCCGGGTTTTTCATGAAATTTTGCGGCCGAAGGCCCTGGGCAACAGACCACGAAAGGCCGATGGTCTGTCCTACAACCAACTATTTGATTCGCACGCCAACCGGCTTGCCGGATGGCACGTCGTCGAGTTCGAGAATGCCGGTAGGGTCGGCGGCGAATTCGGCCATCTCTTCATCGTCCACTTCCACTTGATAGACTCGCTTCGGATCGAGGCCCACGATGAACACGGGCTGCGCCTCCTCCAGATTGACTTGAAACTTGCCTGAGGTCTTGCCGAAGCAGATCACGGCTTCGGTCAGGTCCATCTGGCTGGGCGGGCGTTGCGGATCGATCGCGGTTACGCGGCCGTCGCCGAACGACTGCATTACGCCGTCGAAGTGGCCGAACCATTCGGCGGAATCTTCCCAATCGGAGCGGATAAAAAGGCGGCCGAACTCCGGCGCGTAAAACACCAGCGGCACGTGGTAGTAACTCAAGCCAGGCTGATAGGGGTTCGCCCAGAGGAATTCGTAGGGCGTGCCGAAGGCGGAACGCATCAGGTATTTATCGTGCATCAGCCAGCCCTGCAGCACCTGGGTCTCGGCGGCGTTGGCGTCGTAAGCCACCATGGCCAGCTCGGCCGCGCGGGAAAGGGCGGCCAACCGCAGATCCGGCTCGCCGGGCTTGCTCTCGGCGCCGATGAAATAATCGTTCTCCGGCGCCTGGTAAGCCGCGGGATAGTAGCTGAGCAGGTGCTCGATGGGATACTCCTTGAAGAAGCGCGGATTGCTTTCGCGCAGATCGAGCTTGACGTTGTCCTGAATGGCGTGCAGCAGCTCGTAAAGCGCATAGGCGTCGTCGCGGGAGACGATGTGCCTCCCGTCCTTCAGCGCGGGCGCAATTTTTCCATCCCACCATTGGTGGATTAGACGCTCCAGCTCGCGCGGCGGCGTATCGGGGAAATCGTCGAAGAGCGCCACGGCGGCCAGCGCGCGGGACCGGGCGGCGGCCATGCCGGCATCGGCGGCGGAATCGGTCATGCGCCGGGAGAGACGCGCGGCGAAATTCTGCCGCTCCGCGTCGCTCAGCAGATCCTGGCACCAGTCGTAGACCAGCGCCATCTGCCGCAGATCGGCGTCCGGGCCGAGCGCCCAGGCGATGGCTTTGCGTCCCGCGGGCTTGTCGCCGGCCACCTGGTAATACAGCGCGCCCGCGAATCCGGGCTCGGGCATGGCGGCGCCGCCTGCCATCAGGGTTTCGAACTGCTCCCAGCGCAGCGAGGTGCGTTCCCGCTCGCGGCGAAGCAGGCGAAGGCGGGCGGGGCGCAGAAAGAGCCGCGGGTGCGCGGTGGAAACCACGATGGGGTCGGCGGCGGGCGCCGCGGATTGAGCCTGCGGCCTTAATTGGACCTGCCCCAGGGCCACCGCCGCGGCGCAGACTGCAAGAACCAAAACGGCCTTCATGGAACTGATTGTGTCATAGGGACACAGGGCGCGCCCAGCGCTCCCCACGACGGCAACCAAATTATGCAGAAAATATATGATTTTAAATGACTTGTATCCATTGACACTTGGCTCTGCGATTGCTATTTCTAGTTGTGAATCGACGCAGTAACCTCTTAAATCTGCCCTCTGCTGCAATAGGCAGGAGGAAGAGGAGTGAGCCGAAAGACAGCGTGCTTGCGGGAGCCGATGTTGCAGGATTGAAGCTCACTAGTCTTCCTTTGTTGGTTGCATGCAGAGGGGCTTTTTGTACTTGACGGCTTTTATACGATGGCGTTTTTATACGAACTCACCGGAGGATCTAGGTAGCGGTAGTTGTTTGGTCGCTTCTGGTCAGGAAGTTTGGACGCGGAACTGACCAGGGGCGTACGAGTCTTAATTTCATAACCAGACAGCCCGACGCCGGGTCCCAGCCCACACCCAGGGCGAGCCGCATCGGATCGAGTCCCGAAAGTCTTGGGGCCGGTCCGGTGCGGTTTTTTCTTGTAACGCCGGCGGTCTTGCCGCCGGTGATGGTCGGCGCGGCCTGTGGGACAGGCCTCCTGGCCTGTCGTTCCCGATAACAACAGCGAAGAAGACAGGCCGGGAGGCCTGTCTTACTTCACTGGAATCATGATGGTCTGCGGTGGAGTGGTTGCGGTCTGCGTAGGCGAAGTCTGGCCGCCGATCGCGATGGTGATCGGCTGGTTGCCCGCGCCGATGCTTGTGGGAACTGTCGCGTTGACCTGATACTCGCCGACAATACCCGGAGCCAGACCGCTGAAGCTCACGGTAGCCGGTTGGCCGCCAATGGTCACAACGGGCGTGGTAGCGGTGAGCGAGAGCGAAGCTCCCGAGCCGGCCGGTGCGCCGCTTACCTGCGGAACTGTCACCGGGCCCAGACCGTTGCAATAGAGAGAGATGATTTGGCCGCGCACCGCGGGGTTGCTGGCCGTGATAGCGTTCGCGTTGATGTCTCTCGCAGCCGCTATGTTGCCGTTGGCGAAGAAGCCGGGCGCGGCGCTTTGCAGCGGAATGGTCACGACATTCCCCCGGAAGCCTTCGTCTATCGTGACCTTCATCTGCGCCGAGCTCTGGCCCGCCAGCTCCCATGGTACGAAGGCGTTCACTTGGTTTGGGGTCACAGAGTAGATATATCCGGGGACGCTGAGGCCCGCCGACGGCACATCGAAGCTGACGCTGGTGAAATCGAGCTGCAGCGGCAGGCTTCCGTCCGTCGGCGACACCGACGGAGTGGCTACATCGTACAGCAGGTTGTTATCGACGGCGTACTTACTGAGAGAGTGCGTATCGAGCAGATTGGATCCGAAGATCGCGATGTAAGATCCCGGCGCGATCTGGCCCTGGAACGTTGCATCGTTGAGCACGCCGGCCGCGGTAATAGTGGGCTGCGGCACGATGTCCGCGCCGCCCTGGAACGTCTGCCCCGCCGCCGTGATATCGATTGCCGGGGAGCCCGGCGCCGAGCCAAGAGTCACCTCCGCGTAAGCGAAACCGTACTGGTCGGTGTTACAAGTGACCGACGATGTAGAACTGGCCGGAGTGCAGGCGGGTTCGCCGTTACCATAACTTAAGAGCGTCAGGCTGCCTCGCGACGGAGCGGAAAACACCACGGGCGCGTTCGCGATGGGAACTCCATACTGGTCGATAATCTGTACCACCAACGATCCGCCGTCTTGCCCGGGATAACCCCTAACCTCGCCGGAGAGCGGATTGATATTCGCTTTATTGAGCAAACCGTCGCCCACCACAAGCATGTAGGGGATCCGGAGCGAAGCGCCCGAGCCGCTCAAAACCACCGCGCCCGAGTATTCGCCCGCCACCGGCACGCTTCCGGTAACGCTCACCGTCAGAGTGGCCGAAGCGCCCGCCGCCAGCGCGATGCTCGATGGCGAGGCAGTGAAGGTGGTTCCGGAAACGGTGCTGTTCGGCGCCACCGCGACCGCCAGCGTCACCGGGCTCGATCCGAAATTCGTCACCGTGAAAGTCTTCGCCGCCGGCAGGGCTCCGCCGCTGGTCGCGTAACCAAAGGACGCCGTCGCGGGCTGGACCGAAACGGTGGCGCCGATAGCCGCGTTGGCGTCCAGTTGGCCGGCGCCCAGCCGCTCCACGTCCACGGGCTCTCCGAAATCGTCGGTAGCGATATTCTGCGCGGCCGAATTCACCACCGAAGACTTGATCTGAGCCGGCGTCAAGTTCGGATGCGCCTGCTTCACCAGCGCGGCCGCGCCAGCCACGAGCGGCGCGGCTAAGCTGGCGCCATACCCCGCCATGTACCGGTTCGAGCTGAACAGCGATTCGCCGCCGATACTCGGGGCTGGGTCGTAACTCTGCGCAGCCGTATACATGCCCCCAGCCGTTATCGCCTCGGGATCGACCCCGCCGATCGCCACCAGATCGGGCTTGATCAATCCTTCGGGCGTCGGTCCGGACGAGGAATAGCTGGCTAGCTCGTTCACAGTGATTGGCGGGTTGGTCTCATTCGCCGCATCGTAGCCGGCGATAGTCTGCTCGATTCCGTTGTAATCGATGGTGACGGACCGACCGGGATTCGAATCGATGTAGTTCTTCAAGTTCACGCCGTCGCCGTTCGAGACCATCACTGTAGGTCCGATGAAATCGGTGGTGATGCCGCCTGGGCCTTCCAGCGTGCCTGAGGGGTCCGTATAGAAAACAATGCCCGCGGCTCCGGCTGTCTGGGCGTTAATAGCCTGTTGATCGAACGAGCACGTCCCCACTTCGATGAGGGCTATATAACCGTTCAGCGATTCGGCCGGTAAGGGCGAGCAAGCCGTGCCGCTGTCACCTGTCGCCGTAACGTCAAGCAGAGGCGCAGACATCGCCGCGTACGAAACGGGGGTGGAATCTCCCGCCAAGGCGACGATCCCGTTAAGATTCGAAGCGGCGCTGGATGAATTGACGCTGACGCTCGGATTGAAGACGTGCGAATTCGTGCTGGCGCCGACCGTGATCGCCGAAGGCGCAATCCCCGGGGTGGAGATGGAGTTGGAATACGGGTAATTTTCGCCCAGATTGAAGGTATCGTTGCCGTCGTTCCCCGCCGCTACCACTACCACGGTTTTCTGCGCTGCGGCTTCGTACGCCGAGGCCACCGGGTCGTTGGCCGCGCTGGTCGTCGCGATGGCGCCGAAGGAGAGGCTGATCACATCCATGCCGTCGGCAACGGCATCGGAGACGGCTTGAATCAAGACGTCGTCGGTGGGGCCGTCGTTCACGCCCGGAGACCCCTGGATCTTGTAATTGCCCAGGAATGCTTTCGGGGCCATCCCCGTGAGGCTGACCGCTCCACCGGTGGTGCTGGCCGCGGCGCCGGAATTGGTGAACCCGGCGGCGCAAGACGCTGCCGCCGTCCCATGGCCGAAGCGGTCCCGAGGGGTGTAATCGTCCGGTTGCGATATAGCCGCTTGATTGATGGTTGCAGGCGGGCATACCTGCTCCGGTTGGCAAGGGCCGTTATAGAGCGCGAGCTGCTGAATGTAGCTCCGCGCCACGATCACTTTATTATTGGTGTACGCGCTGCAGGTAAACCCGGTGGAGCATTTGGGGAAGCCCGAAGGTACGGCGAGGGATGGATCCTGAAATGCCGGATGCGTTATATCGATTCCGGTATCGATGATGCCGATCTTCATTCCGGCGCCGGCATTGGAGACGCCGCCTACCGCATTCCAGGCGAGCGTTCCGTTCATGTTCGCTATCGCGCGATTCAGCATAGGCTTGAAGCGTCTCATCTGAGTAACCGATGTCACGCCCGGCAGGCTCCGGAGCTCGGATACATGATCCGCCGATGCCATGACAAAAAGCGCATTCAACAAATCGGTAACGGACCCTGTGACGCGCATGCCGCGCGATTCAATCTCAGAGGTGAGACTGGTCTGCCTGGCCTTGATCTGTTGCCGGTAAACGCCGGCGGTTGGCGTCTGCATGTCTTCCCGCGTGGCGAAATGCGAGGCGACGGGTGCGTCCGCCAGGACAACCGTATAACGGTTAGGAACGAACACAGGGACGTGGCGGCGCGGGCTGGTTTGGGCAAGGCCCGGCAAAGCTCCAAGAACGATCGATAAAATGACGCACCGGAACGTTCGGCGCTTGCTGGCGTTCAGCATGTCTTTTCCGACGTGATTCCCACACCCAGTGTGAGCCGCATCGGGTCGAGTTCAAAGGTATCGGGGCCAGTCAATTCTACACACCTTCGGCGTTGCAAGGGATTGAAGCCCGGTCCCTACTTCACAGGAAGCACGACAGTCTGCGCCGGAGTGGCCGCCGTTTGCGAGGGCGAGGTCTGGCCGCCGATCGCTATCGTGATGGGCTGATTGCCCGCGCTTAGTCCCGCGGGAACCGTCACGTTGACTTGATACAAGCCGACGAATCCCGGAGAAAGACCGCTGAACAGCACTTGCGCCGTCTGCCCGCCGATCGTTACCACAGGCGGCGTGGTAGTCTGCGAAAGCTGAGTCGCCGAGGCCGGTGCGCCGCTGGCGGGCGGAAACGTCACCGGGCCGAGACCATTGCAATAGAGAACGATAGCCTGCCCGGGCACCGCGGGGTTGCTGGCCGTGACCAGGTTGAAATTCTGGTCCTGCGCGATGGCCACGTTGCCGCTGAGGAAGAAGCCGGGCGAAGTGTTGGATAGGGGAATGGTAACGACGTTCCCCCAGAAGCCTTCATCCACGTTGACCTTCATCTGCACGGACGATTGACCGGCCAGTTCCCAGGGGACCCAGACATTGACCTGTGTCGGGCTCACGAAGTCCATGTATCCGGGGACGCTGATGCCAGCCGACGGCACGTCGAAGCTGACGCTGGTGAAGTCGATTTGCAGGGGAAGGCTGCCATCAGTGGGAGAGTTCGATGAGTTGGCCGACTCATAGAGCTGATTATTGTAGACGGCATAGTTGCTCAGGTTGCCCGTGTCCAAAAGGTTCGTCCCGAAGATCGCGATGTACGATCCAGGCGCGATGGTTCCCTGAAACGTAGCGTCGTTGAGAATTCCGGCTTGCGTGATGGTGGGCTGCGCGACGATTTCCGCCTCCGCATCTCCCGGGAAGGACTGGCCGGCTGCGGCGACATTGATCTGTGGAGTTCCGAGCTTTGAGCCTAGAGTCACTTCGGTATACGCAAATCCGAATTGATCGGTATTGCAGGTGACGGCGCCAGTCGAAGTCGGCGTGGTGCACGCGGGCTCGCCGAATCCATAACTCCCGAAAGTCACGGCGCCTCGCGAGGGGCTCGAGAAAGTAACCGGCGTGCCTGTTATCGGGACGCCAATTTCATCGACTACCTGGAAGATCAGTGCGCCGCCATCCTGCCCCGGATATCCGAAAGCAACGGAAGAGACTGGCATCACGTTGGCATTGCTTAAGATACCGTCGCCCACCAAATACATATACGGTAGCCGCAGAGAGACGCCAGAGGCCGTTAGCGTGACTCCGCCTGAATACTCGCCGGCCACAGGAACCTTGCCGGTGACGCTCACGGAGATGGTTCCCGACGCGCCCGCCGCCAGGGTGATGCTAGAAGGCGCGGCGGTGACCGAGGTCCCGGAAACGGGATTGTTCTGTGCGACTGCGACGGCGAGCGTGACCGAGCTCGATCCGGTATTCGTCAACGTAACCGTTTGTGCGGACGGCAGGGCGGACGTGAGATAGCCGAACGAAAGCGTTGGTGGCTGCGCCTGAACGGTGGCGCCCGCGGCGGCGCCTGCATCGAGGCGCCCGCCCCCAAGCCACTGTACGTCCACCGGGTCGTCGAAGTCATCGGTGGTGGTGGTCTGGGACGCAAAATTCACGAGCGCGGATTTGATCTGCGCGGGCGTGAAACTGGGATGCGCCTGTTTGACTAATGCGGCCGCGCCCGCGACGATCGGCGTGGAAAAGCTCGTACCGTCCGCGGACGCATAGCGGTTCGCGCTGAAAACCTCGCCGTTGGGGTCGTAGCTTTGAACGGCCATATACATGCCCGTCTGCCCAAACGTGTCCGTATTGTCGTCCCCGCCAGTGGCCACGAGGTCCGGCTTGATCATTCCGTCGGGGGTAGGCCCCACCGAGGAATAGCTGGCGAATTGATTCAGCGCCAGCGGCGGGGGTCCTATGCCATACTGCGTGCTATACGCGGCAACGGTTTGCTCCAAGCCGGAATAGTCGATGGTTGCCGATTGACCGCGATGCGCATCGATATACGCCTTCAGGTTCAGGCCGTCGCCGTTGGATATCATGACCGTCGGACCGATGAAATCGGAGGTGATGCCGGACGGACCGGTTAGCGTGCCAGAAGCGCTCATGTAAAAAATAATGCCTATTGCGCCAGCTGTTTGTGCGTTAATGGCCTCCGTGTCGGGCGTACAGGGCGATCCGCTCTCAATCAAGGCGATTGCCCCCAGCAGCGACGCAGCGGGCAGTGCGGTGCATGCGAATCCGTTATCACCCAAGGCAGTTACATCCACCAACGGGGCAATAACGGCTCCGTTTCCGGCAGCGAACGAATCGCCCTCCTGAGCCGCGATGTTCTTGAGGTTGGAGGCCGCGCCGGAAGCGGTCGCGCTTACGGTGGAGTTGAAGATGTGGGAATTTACCGTGGCTCCGACGCTGATTGCGGAGGGCGCGGTGCCGGGGCTGGAGATGGAGTTGGCGTAGGGGTAAATGTTGTTCTGGAAGAAAGCGTCTTCGCCGTCGTTCCCCGCCGCCGCCACCACTACTATCTTCTGCGCGGCGGCCTGATAAGCGCTGGCAACCTCATCGTCGGCGGCGCTTGAGGTAGCCAGGAACCCGAGCGAAATGCTGACGATGTCCATCCCGTCGGAGACCGCGTCCTCTATGGCCTGGATGAGGACGTCACTGGTGGCGCCGTCATTTACGCCCGGAGAGCCGGACACCTTGTAATTTCCAAGGTAAGCCTTCGGGGCCATTCCGTTGAAGGTGACCATGCCGCCGGCGAGCGCGCTGGCGGCTCCTGTGTTGGTGTAGCCGGCGGCGCAAGAGGCAGTCGCCGTGCCATGGCCCACCCGGTCGCGAGGCGAGTAGTCGTCCGGGTCCGATTCCGCCGCCGGGTTGCTTGGGTTAGTTACATAATCCAGAGCAAGCTGGCGAATGTAGCTGCGGGCTACAATCACTTTATTATTGGTGTACGCGCAATCCGCCGGATACCCGGTTGTGCACTTCGGAAAGCCCGACGGTACGTTGAGGGAGGAATCCTGAAAAGTGGGATGCGTCTGGTCGATCCCAGTGTCGATGATTCCGATCTTGACGCCCGCGCCGGCATTCGACTGTCCTCCAACCAGATTCCAGGCGGCTGGGGCGTTCATGGCTTGCACCGCGGCATTCAGCGTGGACTTGAATACTCGCATCGGACGAACGGCGGTGACGCCCGGAAGGCTCTGCAATTCCGTGACACGGCTGGCGGGCGCAGTGACAAAAAGCGCATTTAACAAATCGGTGACCGACCCCGTGACGTGCATGCCGCGAGATTCAATCTCAGCCGTGAGGCTTGCCTGCGCGGCCTTGATCTGCAGCCGGTAAGCGTCGGCAACGGACGTTCGCATTTCGTCCCGCGTGGCGAAACGCGAGGAGACCGGCGCATCCGCAAGGAGCACGGTATAGCGATTCGGCACAAACGCACGGAGATGGCGGCTCGGACTCTTTTGCGTTTGGGCGAGCAACGGCAAAGTTCCAAAAAGAATCGATAAAATGGCGCACTGCAATGTACGACGCCTGCTGGCATTCAACATGTTTTTTTGGACGGGATTCATATCGCTCCGGTTTCTATGAAGATCTCTTAACCTAAATTGCGCACGAAGCGGGCAGTTCCATCTTTACTTCTAACACTGGTTTCGCCTTTTTGGCGCGAACTGTTCTTGGCGCGAACTATGGAATGGCGCTTCCGTTGAAGGGGTAAAGATACTCCAACCGCTCAACCTGAAGGCGCGGGATTCCATCTCATTTGGCGCCGCCATTTCGCGGCACGGAGCGTCCGGAGGAAAGCGAGAGCCGAGCCTGGAAGGCCATTGAAGTTTGTTCAGTATTTCGCTCATCTATCCACCAAGCGCTTCAATCGCCGAGGACTTCTTCCACGCGATGGAGTTCCGCAGCGCCACAGGTCGCACATCTCGTCGAAGCGCCTATTGATAGCATCGAAGCGGTGGACCGATTCCACTTTGAGGCCGGAAAGCGAAGCGGCGCCGTTGTGCTGACGCAGCCTCGCATCATGCGGGCTGCGGGTTTGGTGAGTTTACGCAACGCAGATTTTCACCTCCACGCCTTGAGTTCAAGCGCATCGACTTTTCTTTCCAGCGCGGAAAACCTCGCTTCGAGGCCAAGCAAGCGATCTTCGATGCGTCCGAGCCGGGCCGAGATGTCGTCCAGGCGGCGGTTGTTGCTTGAGATCAAGGCCCAGACAGTCCCCAGGATCGTGATCATGATCGGGAGCGAAACCTGGAAGAACGGCTGATTAAGCATTGTGACCACTGTCCTTGTTCGGCTCCGGTATCATCCCCATCATAACCCCTTCAGGGAAAGGATCGCGGCTCTTTCCATCTGCAACCGGCCAGCCCTACCGGGCAAGGGGAGAAGCGCCCCCGCCTTCTTTCACCGGCAGCTCCAACTCTACTTCCAACCCCGGGTTCGCGTTCCTGGCGCGAATGCATCCTTTATGCAGTTCAACGGCCCGCCGCGCGATGGATAGACCGAGACCAATGCCGCCGCTGGCGCGGTCGCGGTCGGTCTCTACGCGATAGAAGGCGTCGAAGAGCCTGGGCAGCGCTTCTTCGGGAACACCCGGCCCATAATCGCGCACGTCCACGACGGCTTTACCGTTGTTGCGCGCCAGGCGCACCTCGACATCGGATTCGCGCGGCGAGTAGCGTATGGCGTTGCGGATCACGTTTTCCACGGCGCGCCGCAACAGCTCCGGGTCGCCGGCAACCGTGACCGGCTCGCGGGGCTGATACTGCAAGCCGCAGCCGCGCGCGGAGGCTTCAATGCGCGAATCGTCCACCAGTTGCTGCACCAATCGATCGAGACGGATGGGGTCGCGGCGCAGTGAATTGGGGTCGCCCTCGGCGCGCGTCACTTGCAGAAGCTGGCCCACCAGGGCGTTGAGGCGGTCCGATTCCTTTTGAATGCGGTTCAGCGCGGATTCGGTATCGTCGCCGCTGCGCGCCAGCTCCACCGCCACGCCCAGCCGCGCCAGCGGCGAGCGCAATTCGTGAGAAATATCGAGCAGCAAGCGGCGTTCGGCGGCCAACAGGGTCTCGATCCGGCCGGCCATGCGGTCGAACGCGCCCGCCAACTGTCCCAGCTCGTCGCGGCGCGTGGAATTGACGCGCGCCGAAAGGTCGCCGCGTCCGAAGCGCTCCACCGCCTTTTGCAGCGCGCGCACGGGGCTGGTGAGGTGCAGCGCCAGCCAATAGCACAGCAAGAGCGTGGCGGCCAGCCAGAAGATATGCTCGGGCGTCAGGAACCACGAGCTGACTTTCGGCCGCGGCGCGATGGAGAGGAACCAGTAGCGTCCATCCTCGGCGGCGCGGGCGGCCATGGTGTCTCCCAGGAATTGCAGCGTCGGCGGCTGGCGAAAGCTACGGATCATATCCAGCCGATTCTGCCCGGTGAGCAGGTCGCGCCCTTTTTCATCGGCAAGGATTCCCTGGATTCCGTAAATCCGCTGCAAATTATCCATGAACAGCTGCAGCGCGGGGCGGCCGCCGTTCTCATAAGCCACGCGGGCTTCCTCCATCTCGAACGTTATGCGGCGCGCAGCCGGGGCTTCCGCATCGGTAACGTTCTGGTTCACGTTGAGCGCGGAAATGAAGGCCGACCCCACCACGGTGATGGCTACCGTGCACCAGAACCAGAGCAGAATCTTAGCGAAAAGCGAATTCATTCCGGCGCCGAATCCTCGGGCGTGCGCGCCAACTGATACCCCACGCCGCGGATGGTCTTGATGATCGAGTCGCCCCGTTCCAGCTTCTTGCGCAAGTGGCTGATGTGCATGTCGATGGAGCGGTCGAACGGCGTGGCCTTGCGGTTGTAGAAATTCTCCATGAGCGCGTCGCGCGAGAGCACGCGGCCGGCGGAGCGCATCAGCATATCCAGAATGTCGAACTCGAAAGTGGTCAGCTCAATGGGCTTGCCGCCCGAGTACACCTCGCGGTTGGCCGGGTCGAGCACGATGCCGTTTACCTCGATCCGGCCGGCTGGCGCGGCGGGGCGCGCTTCGTAGCGGCGCAGAATGGCGCGGATGCGCGCGGCCAGCTCGCGCGGATTGAAGGGCTTGGCCAGGTAATCGTCGGCGCCGATTTCGAGGCCGACGATGCGGTCCACATCCTCGCCGCGGGCGGTGAGCATGATGACCGGCACTTTGCTGTGCGTGCGAAGGCGGCGCAGGATCTCGAAACCGTCGATGCCGGGCAGCATCACATCGAGTACCACCAGATCGACGCCGGGCTGTCCCGCCCGTTCCAGGCCGCGGTTGCCTTCGTGCTCGCAATCCACCGTGAAACCTTCGCGTTTGAGGAATTCACCGAGCAGAGCGCACAGCTCCGCGTCGTCGTCGATCAACAAGAGGTGCACGGCTAAAACTTAACACAGAAGGCCGGGGCGGAGCTCATGCCGGGCTGTCCCCAGCTGTCCCCAGCAGGGCTGAGGCTGTCGATTTTAACGCGGAGGCGCGGAGAGGCCGATCAAAACGCGGAGTTGCGTTTGGGGTCTGAGATCCCGGCATATATTCCAGGGTCAGCTCCGCGTTATCTCCAAATCTGCGCGCCTCCGCGTTGAAGACACACTCCCCATTTCGACCCCGAATGCGCCAATCCGCAATTTCCGCAAAAAACAATTCACATCGGTAATGTTTTCTGTTATTCTGTTATCGCTCTGGTAATTTCACCTCCGCGCGAGGAACTATGGAGACAGCCGCACAAGGCATTTTGACTCGCGACGAAATGGAGAGCAGGCGCCTGTTAGCCGCACAGGACCTGCAAGACGGACTAACTCAGTCCCAAATCGCACGCAAATTTGGGGTGAGCCGGACTACGGCATCGCGCTGGCATGGCGCGCTGCACCGTACGGGCGTGGAGTCGCTGCACAAGCGTCGAGCCACCGGCCGGCCCAGCCGCCTCAACCTGGAACAGCAAGAGGGCGTTGCGCAACTCTTCCGCGCCGGCGCACGGGCCGCTGGTTTCGCCGACGACCGCTGGACCACCGCGCGTTTCGCGTCCGCCATCGATAAGCGCTACGGCATCCGCTACGATCCGGACCATGTGGGCCGCATCATGCACCAGCTTGGCCTGCGTCCCCGGCACCAAGCGGCCCAACGCCCCGCGCCCGAGGTCATTTACGCTTCGCCGGCGGCGCTGGCTGCTCCGGCCGCTGCCGAGCAGTCAGCGGCGTAGAAACTTCGCTTCTAAGTACTTTCCGCGAACCAGCACATTAGAATCGATCGCTGGTATTCGGAGCCCGGTTCGCCCGCGACAAGTTTGTTAGCCTTCTTCATTGAGAGATGCTTCGCCTAGCTCGGCGTGCACAAACCACTAAGGACTTGTCGCGAAATAACGTGCCATTTCGACGCGGCGTGGGAGTGTCCAACGCTTCAAGTGCAGCCTCTCGACCGCCCTCGCATGGCTCGGGGCCAGGATGGTTCGCTGTTCCTTTCCTGTACGACTCTTTCATTCGCTGCTTCAGGCCGGTTTATCCCGGCGCTATCCGCGCATGAGTGCGCGCATGAGTGCGTGCGCCCCGACGGGAGATGGACAAGCTGAAGCAATGCGCTAACTGAAGGGGAGGAGCATTTGTTCGTCGAACTCGCAGGCGCGGCGGTAATCGAGATGACGGGCTTCGTCGGCGCGGTCCCACGAAAGGAGAATCCAGACTAACTCGCGGGCGGATTCGTCCAGAACGGCGCGATCGCCAATCACTTGAGCGGCCTCATGCCAGCACTGGACGATTTCGTAGCACTCCGCGATGCGTCCGGCGTCGCGGGTGAGGCGGCGGCCGATGCGCGACAGACGGCAGAATTCGATCCAGCCCCCCGCCGGATGCCGCAGGGCGCGCTGTATGCCGCGGATCGATTCGTCGTCCGGCTCGGTTACGGCGCCGGGAACGATCAGCGTGGAAGTGCGGCCGGCGAAGGCGAACGCGGGCGTCCGCAGATCTTTCAGCACGACGAGGAAGCGGCGGGCGGCGCAGAAATCCTGGAGGCGCGCCAGGCTCGATTCGGCGTCGCCTTCGAGGCGCAATCCTAACTGCGCGGCCAGGTCGCCGGCGAGCGCGGCCAGGCTGCGTTCGCCGCAATCGACGGAAAGGATGGCGTCGAAATCCTGCCGGTAGGCGTGGATGAATTGCCCGGCAATGGAATCGCTGGAATCGGCGGCGGCTGATTCGGCTATCGATTCGGCGACCGATTGGGCGCCCGGGCGGTCGGCGATGGCGATGCCGAGCACTTCCAGATCGGGGTTGCGCGGGGCGCCGGAGTATGGTGGCGGCATATGCCCTCGCACCCAGCGCTTGATGGCGCGGAAGGCGTTGGCTTCGAAGAGGGGCACCAGAACGCGCGGCGGGGCGCAATCGTCGCATTTCACGAAGGCGATGCGCAGGCCTTCGGCGGCGGGCTCATTGACCAGCGCGTCTTCCCATTGGGCGCGCGGCCAGCGGGAAGGCAGCGAAGCGCGAGAGAAAAGCACCAGCGCCATATCGGAACCTTGCGCCTGGCGGGCTTTTTCGGCCAGATCTTCGGCGGGCAGCATTTCTCCCGCGTCGAGTAAGACTCGAACGCCGGCGCCGCGCTCGATGAAGGCGGCGACGCTTTCGGCGAGGGCGCGATCGGCAGGCGCGAAGCAGAGAAATAAAGTCGGGTTCAGAGTTTGCACGCCAACGTCAGACCATCGCCCAGGGGGACCAGGCTGATGGCAACCCGGGCGTCGCTGTACACGTTAGCGTTAAAGGCGCGAATGGCCTCGGTGTCTGCGTCGGTAGCGGACAGGTCGATGGGGCGGCCATCCCAAAGGACATTGTCGACGGCGATCAGACCGCCGGGCCGGAGCAACTGGAGCGCCCGCTCGTAATAGTTGGAGTAGTTGGTCTTATCGGCGTCGATGAAAGCGAAATCGAAAGTTCCGGATTGGCCTTCGGCGATGAAGCGGTCGAGCGTCTGCACGGCGGGACCGAGGTGCAAGTCCACGCGGTCTTCGACGCCCGCGGCGCGCCAGGTTTGCCGGGCACGGATGGTGAATTCTTCGCTGAGGTCGCAGGCTATCACTTTGCCGCCCGCGGGCAGCGCGAGGGCAACCCAGGTAGAGCTGTAGCCCATGAAGACGCCCACTTCGAGAGTCTTCTTCGCGCCCGTGATGCGAGCTAGCAGATGCAGGAATTGGCCTTGCTCGGGGGCGGTCTGCATGCCGGCGTGGGGGTGGCTTTCGGTATCTTCGCGCAGATGTTTCAGCGCTTCGGGCTCGCGAAGAGTGATGGCGCGGATGTATCGATCGAGCTCGTCGGTGATGGTGAGATTGGTTCGGGACATATTGGTTCGAGACAGCGACTAACGATTTTACCCCGCCACGAACATGCACACCGCGGCGGCGGTCATTACGATGGCGGCGAGCCAGCCTAAAACGCGCAGCCACGCGGGATTCACGCGGGAACCCATCACGGTGGCGTCGGTGGTGAGGAGCACGATCAATACGATCAGCGGCGGCGCCAAAACGCCGTTCGCCACGGCCGACCAGAATAGCATCTTGACCGCGGGGACGCGGGCATAGACCAAGCCCAGGCCGATGGCCATCGAGATAGCGAGCACGGCATAAAACTTGGGCGCGACTCGCGGCTTGGCATCGAGCGAACCGCGCCAGGCCATGGCTTCGGCGATGGCGTAGGCGCAGGAACCGGCGAGCACGGGAACGCCCAGCAACCCGGTGCCGACGAGGCCCAGCGTGAATAGCCAGTAGGCGCCGTTGCCGGCGAGCGGCCGCAGGGCTTCGGCCGCCTGGCCGGCGGTCTCGATGTTCGTGAGTCCGTGAGCGTGGAGCGTGGCGGCGGTGGTGAGGATGATGAAGTACATCACGAAGTTCGAAAAGAGCATGCCGGTGAGCACGTCGGTTCGCGAGTCGTTCAACTCCTCGTCGGTGGCTCCCTTGCGCTGCGCCAGCGTGGTCCGGCCCTTGGACCGCTCCTCTTCCACTTCCTCCGCGGCCTGCCAGAAGAAAAGGTAAGGCGAGATGGTGGTGCCGAGGATTCCGACGAGCACCGAAAGGTAGGCGCCGGACCATTGAATTTCGGGGACGAACGTGGCGTGCAGCACCTTGGCCCAATCGGGCCGGGCGATGAACGCGGTTATGACGTAGGCGAACAACACCAGCGTGAGCCACTTGAGAACGCGCGCCATGTGGCGATAACTGGTGACGCAGAGCAGCAGGACGATGACGACTGCGTATGCGGGAGTCCACCAGAATGCGCTGACGCCGGAGACCATTTGGGTGGCTTCGCCCATGCCGCCGAGATCGGCGCCGATGTTGATGACGTTGGCGACGATGAGCACCGAACACGCGAACCAGAGCACCCAGCGGGGATAGCGGCGGCGGATGACGGCAGAGAGACCGCGGCCGGTGACCATGCCGAGGCGCGCGCACATGAGTTGCACGGCGACCATGAGGGGGAAGGAGAAGAGCGCGGTCCAGAGCGGGCCATAGCCGAAGGTGGCGCCGGTTACGGAGTAGGTGGCGATGCCGGACGGGTCGTCATCGGCGGCGCCGGTGATGAGGCCGGGGCCGAGTTTGGAAAAGAATCTGCGAACGAAACCTTCGGAAGGGTTCGGCTGGTTCAATGCTTAAGGATAGCAGGCGGATGGGGGCAGAGTCCTCGCGTTGAGTTCGCGTAGTTCGCTTAAGTGAGGAATGTGTCTTCAACGCGGAGGCGCGGAGATTTGGAGCCGGCCCGGAGTTTTATAGAGCTTGTTGATGAGTTCAAGGCAACGGCTAAGTTCGCCGAGCAAGCGGAGAAACCCGTTATGGATGGGTATGACGTTGTGGCGGCTTCAGCCTGATTCGGCCTTCGTCTTACGTGCGATCATGTTCAGGTGGTTTGCTCCAATCGCGTCGAATCGAGCCGGAAACGATGAACGGTCAGGTTCCACAGCCGATCACGCTGACCGGGCTGGCGGTCAGCCTCGAGCCTTTGTCCATGGAGCACGCCGGCGCATTGCTGGAAGCTGCCCAGAGCGAAGAGATATGGCTGCATACGCTCGATCAGCCGCGAACCATGGATGCAATGCAAGATTACATCGCCAGGGCTCTGGGCGAGCGGGACAACAAAACCGGGATTCCATTTGCCGTCCGGCACATCGAGACCAATCGCTTTGTCGGGTCCACGAGGTACGCGAATATTGCGCCGCTGCGCGGCGGTCTTGAGATTGGCTTCACCTGGTATGCGCCGCAGTTCTGGCGTACTTCCGTCAATACCGAGTGCAAGTATCTGTTGCTGAAGCATGCGTTCGAAACGCTGCGGTACATCCGCGTCGAATTGCAAGCGATGGTGGACAATGCACGTTCCCGCGCCGCCATCCTTCGCCTTGGCGCGATCGAAGAGGGCGTGCTGCGGTCGCGTATAGTCAGGCGCAACGGGCAACGGTTCGACTCGGTCTTTTTTAGTATTTTGGACAGTGAGTGGCCAGGGGTTAAGGCGAGGCTCGAGGACTCACTGAAATCACGAGCGGCCTGAAGGGTGTTTTTCATGGCCCGTCTGGTTAGGTTTACAGGCTTCTATCGCAGCTTGCGCCCGACGTGCCGAGCGCTCGGCGCGGCTCGGGAACGGGCAGGCCATGGGCCCGCGCCACTACTACCGGATGCGGCCGTCGGGGCGCAGGCGGAGGGTTTGGCCGCGCCAGGCGAGCCGCCATCCCAAAACAAGTTAGCAAAACGCTAAGATGTGATTTCGCAATTTGCTAACATGTATTGAGTGAACGTGATCAGCCAGCGCGGCTTGAAACTGCTCCTGAACGGAAAATCCGAGGATGTGGCGAAAGAGGCGATGGCGTGGTTCATGTCGGCGCGGGCATCGTGCTGGATGCGCCTTGAGGACGTTCGCGAGGAGTATCCGTCGGCAGACCAGGTTGGCCGAGTGCTGATTTTCAACGTGCGGAACAACCGGTACCGGCTGATCGTTCGAGCGGAGTACGGCGTGCAAAAGCTCTACGTCAAGGCGCTGTTGACGCATAAGGAATACGACCGCAAGGAGTGGAAGCGATGGGCGTGACAAAAGTCTTAACCAGAGATAGAGCAACCACGCGGAATCGGGCTGCCGGAGTGCCAGGACGGACGCCGAGTCGAACAGCCAACGTCGGCATTGGCCCGATCGACCCTGCCAGGTATGGAAAGCTCTGCGCAACGGTAGTCCCCAAGATAATCGAGTCCGATGATGAATTCGACCGGCTGGCGGAGGCAATGGAAACGATAGACTTCAAAGCAAATCCCACCCCCGAGGAAAAGACTGTCTCGGCGCTGCTCGCTCGACTGATTCAGGACTACGACGACCAGCACCATGCGTTACCGGAAGCGCTGCCAAGCGAGATGATCGTGTTTCTGATGAATCAACGCGGCTTGCGGCCGTCCAATTTGCTGCCAATTTTCGGCTCGCGCAGCGTTGCCTCCGATGTGCTCAGGGGCAAGCGGGAGCCGAGCAAGGCCCATGTCCGCAAACTGGCCGAGTTCTTCCATGTATCGACGGACCTATTTCTGTGACGACCAGGGCGTTAGAATCGGTTCAGCCTCCGTAATTTGGGTAGAGTCAACGCACTGACTCTAGTGTAGCGTTTCGATAATTACATATCCATAATCTTCTGTTTCGCGAATGCGGGCCGATGAGGGGCAGAGACCAAAATCGAAAAGAGGCATTGGCCCAAAATGCTTTCCGTCTGGGGTGGCGATCAACTTCGGATGCTCGGCCCGCCTGGCCGGCAAGAAGGTCATAGTTACCTGGGCGTTTAAGGATATGTTTTAATGAAACGCAATACGCTGCGATTTGCGGAACGTCTGGCTGCAAGGAGCCGGCAACGATCCGGTTGGATGAGAGCGACGATGCCGAATATGGTAGAAGTGAGCGAGTGTTCTCGTTTCCCAATCACGCTATGAAGGTACGCTCTTCCTGAGTCTTGGTTGCATCAGGTATATTGATGCCGAAACTTAGTGCGCCGACACGATCCTCCCGTCTCGGCGCAGCCGCAGGGTTTGGCCGCGCCAGACTACGGTGTCGCCGAACAGGCCGGCTATCCACACCGCGAAACCGAAGAGATCGCGCAGCGGGATCATCCAGAAGTAGCGGAGAGTGTTGCGGTCTTGCAGCGCGCCGCCGCCGATCCAAATTCCGGCGATCATGCGAATGGCTAGCGCCGCGGCGGCCGCCCGCCATGCGCCTGCCGCCAGTGCGACTAGCGCCCACAGCGTGGCGTGCGTGATGGCGTAGCCGTAGTATCCCGAAGGGCGCGAAACGCGAATCGTGCGCGACCAACGCAATTGGTGACGCCACACTTGCGCCCAGGTTCCGGCGCCGAGGTTGGTTTCGACCACGGGCGATGCGAAACGGATGCGGTATCCAAGCTGGCTGATGTGGCGGCCGAGCTGATAATCGTCGGCGAGGTATGGGGCGATGGTTTCGAAACCGCCGATCTGCTGCAATGTCGTGGCGCGAAACGCCATGGTGGAGCCGAGCGCGAATTCGGCGACGCCCAGCAGGCGCGCGACCAGAACGCTGGGCGCGAATTCCGTGGCGATGCCCAGGGCCTCGGCGCGCGACGGCCAGGAATCGGCGGCGGCGCGGTAGAGACAAGTGACAAGTCCGGTGTGGGGATCGGCGAGCGGGGCGGCCACGTCGCGGAGATAGTTGGGCGGCACTTCGATGTCGCTGTCGTTGACCAGCAGCACGGCGTGACGGGCGTGGCGCGCCAATTCGGCGAGCACTCCGGCTTTGGCGTTGGGCGCGGCGGTGCGGACGATATGCAGCGAAATGGGGATAGCCGGGTAAGCGGATTGCAGGCGGCGGATGTCTTCGATGGCAGCGTCGTTGGGGTCGCTGAGGCCGAAGAGGATTTCGAAGGTTGGGTAACTCTGGGTGGCGTGGGAGCGCAGGGCGTCGTAGAGGTGCGGGTCGCGGCCGTGGATGGGCTTGAGAATCGAGATGGGCGGGGTGAAAACCGCTCCCTCACGGTCGCGGCTCCGATCGGACTGGTCGCGGTGACCGGCGCCGAATGCGGCGATCAGCGCCAGCAGGTAGTAGGCGGCGGCGGCCAGGGCGGGGATTGCGAGCCAGATCACAGGGATACTAATACTACTCCACAGACGACCAAACCTGCCCCGGCCCACCGCAGAGCGGTGACGCGCTCCTTCAGGAAATACTTAGCCAGGATGGTTTCGAGCACATAGGTAACTGCCGTGGCGGGCACGGCGAAACTGAGCTCGGCCACGGTCAGCAGCGCCATATACGCGAAGAACGAGACGGCCATGGCGGCCACCGAAGCGATGACGAAGCGGTTGCGCGCCAGCGCGGCGGCGACGCGTCCGAGAGCATTGGGGCGGAAATCGCGGATCTCGCCATGGCGGCGCATGCCCATGGCTTGCATCACTTCTCCCGCGGTGGTCGCCAGCACGATGACGGCGATATAAATCCACGTCATGCGGGCCGCTCCGGGGCTTGGTCCGGGGCGTGCTGCGCGCCGTGATCCGCACCGTGCCCCGGGCCCTGCTCCGTCTGGGGCGGCGTAGCGGCGCTTACCAACGCCACTCCGGCTACGATCAGCAGGATGCCCGACCAGCGCTTGACGCCAATCTGCTCGTGGAGAAACGCTCTGCCCAACAGCGCTACCAGCACGTAGCCGATGGAGGTGACGGGCAGCACGTAGCTCAAGTCGGCCCAACTGAGCAGCGCCATGCGCGACATCATCCAGAGCACCAGCAGCGCGACGCCGAGCGCGGCCCAGGGTTGAAAGAGCGCGGTGATGTAGGAAAGCGGCGTGGGCAAAGCGGCCGGCATGCCGCGCTTGAGAAAAAAATTGCCGAAGACGCTGGAGAGCACCACAACCGTGGCGCAGACCCATGTCTTGATGCGCAGCCGCGCGGCTTCAGCGGTCATGCGGGGTTAGCGCTCTGACTGAGCGATGTTGTACTGCCGCCCCCAACCACTCCCTCAGAAGCTGTGAAAAAATTGGGCCGGCTGCCGGGCTGACAGACGAAAGCGTCTGTACCACATTCGTGCGCCTGGTCGTGCGCTTTTGTGGGGCAGGCGCTTTCGCCTGCCAACCGATTCTTTCGCAGATTCTCACGGTCGTGGGATCGGTAGGCGGCCCGTCGGCAACCGGTCTCGCGATGGCATCGCTTCCCGCGGTCACGCGCTCAGTCGCCGGAGCCGACGGCCACGGCTTTCGCCGGAGATTTGTTGTCTGCCACGTACTTCCGGCGCTTGGCGCGCAACGCCATGTACTCCTTGGCTTCCTTAGTGAGTCGCTGCCGGTCGTGGGTGTTGAAAATGGCCTTGCGCACGATGCGCCAGATAACGCGCGGGCGGAAGAAATACTCGCCGTAGAAGCGCTCCACCCACTCCATCAGCTCGGACTTATCGAGACCGGGGTAGATCACGGTGGGAAGCTGGTGGCCGGCTTCGTCGGTCATGGAATCGATGCTGATGAGATCGTTCTTCTTGGCGTAGTCGTAGAATTCGGTGCCGGGATACGGGTGCGCGATGGAGACCTGGATGGTTTCGGTATCCAGGCGCTTGGCGTAATCGATGGTCTTGCGGATGCTCGCGTGGGTTTCGCCGGGCAGGCCGACGATGAAATCGCCGTGGATCACCAAGCCAAGCTTCTTGCAATTTTCGGTGAAGCGCAGGGCCATTTCGATAGTGGCGCCCTTCTTGATGTTCTTCAGGATTTGCGGGTCGCCCGATTCGTAACCCACAATCAACAGGCGGCAGCCGGCTTCCTTCATGGCCTTGAGCGTGTCGTAATCGGTAGTGACGCGCGAGGTGCAGGACCAGGTGAAGTTCAGCGGCTTGAGCTTCTTGCAAAGCTCGATGGTGCGCTCTTTGCGGTAGTTGAATGTGTCGTCGTCGAAGAAAATCTCTTTGACCTGCGGGAAATTTTCCCTGGCGTAGCGGACTTCATTGGCTACGTCGTCGGCCGAGCGCAAGCGCCAGCGGTGGCCGGAAGTAGTCTGCGGCCAGAGGCAGAACGTACACATGGCGGGGCAGCCGCGCGAGGTGTAGAACGAAATGAACGGGTTGAGCAGGAACGGAACGTTGTAGCGGGTGACGTCGAGATCGCGCTTGTAGACTTTGGTAACCCAGGGCAGCGCATCCAGATCTTCAATGGCCGGGCCTTCGGGGTTGTGGACAATATCGCCGTTCTTGCGGAAGCTGACGCCGGGCAGCTCTTCGAGCGGCTTGCCCTGCGCGTATCCGGCGATCTGGTGATCGAATTCGCGGCGCACCAGGAAATCGATGGCCTTGGTGCTCTTGAGGGTCTTTTCGGGTTCGACGGTGACGGGCGGTCCGACGAAGGCAACCTTCAATTTGGGGTTGGAATCCTTCATCATCCCGGCTATTTTCGCGTCGACGTGAAAACCGGGCGTGGAAGTGTAGAGCACCAGCAGCTCGAACTGCTTGGCCATCTCGACGGTCTGCTCGATGGAGATCTTGTGCGGCGGCGCGTCCACCACTTTGCTATCCGCCAACATGCCGGCGGGGTAGCAGAGCCACACCGGATACCAGTACGATTCGATTTCGCGGGAAGCGGGCCAACGCGAGCTGGCGCCTCCGTCGAAGCCTTCAAACGAGGGCGGATTTAGAAAGAGTGTTCGCATGCGGTGTCCTCGGGGCTAGCGGTTGTCGGAATCGCCGTCGCCATCGTCGAGCGAAAAATTGGTGAAATCGACGGTCAGCTCCGCCTTGCCGAAAAGACGCGTATCGACTGTGCTCTGCACCTGCAGGGGCACGGAAACGCCATCGCGGATTTCGAACTTGCGGACGAAGGCCACCTTTTTCACAAAAATCGACGGGCTCTTAATGAGGTAGCCGGATTCCTGGACGGGCAGGTAGGTGGCGGCGTCGATCCGGACCTCGCCTTTGAACAGCCCACGCAGCTTGTGTTTCGGCGTGACCTGAAAGATGTGAATTGTGCGGCCATCCACCTGGCTCTGGCCTTTGTACTGAAATTTGTAGTTGGCGGGCGTGACGGCGAGCGTCGCGGGCTGATCCTGCTGGGCTTCGGCTTCGGCGGTGAGATAGCGCTCAATCACCTGGTTCTTGACGGTGTTGTCGCCTTCGAAGATCAGCTTGGCATAGCTGATGCGGCCAAGCTTGGTGATCTTGCGCAAACCGTGCAGGCGTCCCTTCTGCTTAAGGCCGGGGAGGGAAGCTTGAATATCGACATCCATGCGCGAGGCTTTGCCGGCCTGCGCCTGCGCCTGCTGCTGCGCCGCGCAATAATTCTGCACGATGGCGTCGGGCGCAATCGCCGGCTGATCGGCAGCGGCGAGGGCAACGGAGAAAGCGGACAGTACGAGCGCGTAGAGCTTCAACTAGTGAACCCCGGTGTCAGTAGATTAGATGCCTCTAAGTCTAGCAGGGTTGCAAGGGGTGGGGCAATTTGGGGCTGGGAAGCTTTTGAAAGCCACAAGCTAAAACATGCGCCATCGGGCACCGCGCCCAATACGGTAAATTCAACTACATGCCTTCCGGATCAAGGTTTGAGCGGCTTCCGTGCTATCTGGCGTGCGCGGCTGCGATCTCAATGCTGTTTTCCATCGCCATCAGCGAGACTCTGGTGGCGCTGGCGCTGGCCGCCCTTTTGATCTCGGGAGAGAAACTGCGCTTCCCGCCTATCTTGTTCCCGATCACGGTCTTCTTAGGGCTGACGCTGATCTCATTGGCGTTTTCCGCCGATCCGAAAGGCGGTATCCCCGATATTCGCAAGTTCTACCTGTATTATTTCGTACCGCTCACCTTGTTCAGCACGCTGCGAACGCTGCGCGGCGTGCGCGCCTTTCTGCTGGCCGCAACCGCAGTGATGACGCTATCGGCGCTGTGGAGCCTGGTGCAATTCGGCCAAAAGGTACTGGCCGCCCGCGCGCTCGGAACGCCGCTTTACGCCTACTATGTGGGCTCGCGCCTTACCGGTTTCACCAGCCACTGGATGATTCTGGGCGGACAGGAAATGATGCTCGGTCTTATGGCCGCCGCGTGGTTCCTGTTTTCGAGCGATCGCCGGTGGAAGCCCTGGGTGGCAGCCGCGGTTTCCATCATTCTGATCTCAGTGGTGGTGGGCGAGACCCGCGTCATCTGGTTCGGAACGTTGTGCGGTGGAGTGTATCTGGTATGGCTGTGGCGGCGCTGGTGGGTGCTGGCGCTGCCCTTGCCGATTCTCGCGGTGCTGCTGGCGAATCCATTCGATCTCCGCGAGCGCGCAATCTCCGTGTTCCAACCCCATGGCGATACCGATTCCAACGGGTTCCGCTATGTATGCCTTCGCGAGGGATGGGAGATTGTCAAGAAACATCCATGGCTCGGGCTGGGGCCGGAGCAGATCAAAGCTTTGGAAGTATCCGGGGAATTCCAAAAGTGGATTCCCGCGGATGTTCCGCGCCCGCTGCCTACGGGATGGTACGGGCATCTGCACAACCTGTACGTCCAGTTGGCGGCGGAACGCGGCATCCCGGCTGCGCTGGTAATGATCTGGCTGCTGGTGAAGATCCTGGTGGATTTCAGCCGCGGCGCCCGGCAAGCGCGCGACAACCCCGATGCACGCGCCATTCTTTACGGCGGCATCGCTATGATGGCCGGCACTCTGGCGGTGGGATGCGCGGAATACAACCTGGGCGAGAGCGGCGTGCTGACGCCGTTCCTGAGCATCGTGGTGTGCGGCTACGTGGCCGTGGGACAGGCCTCCTGGCCCGTCGCGACTTCGAAATAGACCCCGATGCCGCTCAAACCCGGTTCGCAGCGTGGCCGTGGATGCCGAATTCCGCTAACTCTTCCCGCAGACGCACAAGGTCCAACTCTTCAGCCATGGAAAGGTCGAGCACGCGGACACGCTGGCCCTCGCGCAATTCCTGCAGCCGCACCTGGCGGCCGTTCGGAAAACGCACGGCATCGCGATAGCTGTGCGCCGCGGCGGAGATCTGAGTAAACGTCACTTCCTCCACCGGACCGACGCTGCACTCGGTTTGCAGCCGCACCGGGATGTCTTCCAAACGAAGGCGCGCCCCCGGCGGGATGCAGACGGCCGGAACCGGTTCGTTCTCGGGCGGTTGGAAAAACTCCTTGAGCTTCACCCAAAAAGTTCTTCGCGCTTCCGGAGCCGGGTGCGTCACGCGCAATATGTCCGCGGGCGCCGCCAGCCCCAGGGAACCTGTGGGAAACCGGTGCGCCACCAGGTCCTCACCTTCGTGCGCCAGCCGGTTCGGTACTGCCATTAAGGAATAATCACACATGTTTCCACTTCCCTCCTTCTTCCTGATTTGAGTTTCGGGCGGGATCGGCGGATTGACAAGATGGGGATGCGCCCGTAACGTTATTTTGCGAACCTTTTTACAGCGTGCGTTTCCGGACAGGGCGCGTAGCGCGGGACCGTTCACGATCCCTACAGCCAGCCGGCCGCGAAATGGGAAGAAGCGCTGAAGCTCACGCGGCTCTGGCGGCCGGAGGGTGCTTAAACGTTGTCGGGATTTCCTCGCTCGGCCGCGAAATCCTCTCCCTCACGGTCGCGGCTCTGTCTCGGCTGCGTGTGCCGGCAAATAGTTACGGAGCCGCGACCGTAAAGGGAACGGATTTTGACCGGCGTTTTCCGAATCCGTTTAAGCATCCGCGACCGGATAGCTACCGATCGAAGGCAGTTTCGAACGGGGACTGGCCCCGGCGAAAGAATCCGGGCGCAAGCTGATCGTTGACTTCTGGGCCACGTGGTGCGGGCCGTGCAGATCGTTAGACGAATGGATCTGGACCGACGCCGAAGTCGCAGCCCTTCTAAATGCGGACTACGTGGGTGTCAAACTCGACGGCGACCTGGCAAAAGATCTGGTAAGCCGGTTTCATGTGGAAGGGTACCCGACGATGATTGTGCTGGATTCGTCGGGCAAGGAAATCAAGCGCTTCGGCTACCGCTCCTCTACAGAAATGCTAGGAATCCTGAAGCGCTAATGGAAAAAACTGTCGCAGTAGAAGCTAGCGCCCGATCGGAATCGCCGCCATTCCGGAACTGGTTATGAGCACTTGTGAGGGTGCGCCACTGGTGGAACTGGCGCATACGCTCATGCGGGGAATCCGGGGGCATTGCGCCCCGCGGTAGACCATTCAGGAATGGTAGAAGCTGTAGCTATTCGCTGTTAACGCCATTCGCTTTTAACGCCACGCTCTCCCCCGGCGAACAGCCGGCGCCAGACGGTGCGTGGGTAACTCGTCCGGTTAAGCGCTTAGCCGATCTGGGCACAATCGCTGTGGTCGCCGGGTTGACGACAAAGCGTCCGAGGCTCTGACGTGACCGAATCTAGAAACGCCAGAGGTAGGCTGAAAGCCGGCTGCAAGCCAGGATTGGCCGCCCCGCAGCGCTCATGCCGGGAAGTCTCCGTGTTGGCGGAAATAGGGAACCAGGCCGCCGGCTTCGATGATGGCTCGCATGATGCGCGGCAGCGGCTCGGCTACGATGGTCTCGGCCGTGGTTTCGTTGTACACCTCGCCGCTGGCGATGCGGAGCGTGTCGCCTTCGCGGATGCGGCTGGTATCGCAGATCACCGGCAATAGACCGTTGTTGACGGCGTTGCGATAGTACGTGCGCGCGAAACTGCGCGCCAGCACGGCGCGAATGCCCGCGCCCAACGCCGCCGTCACTGCCACTTCCATGGCCGAACCGCAGCCGAAATTCTTGCCGGCGACAATGGCGTCGTCCGCTTGAACGCCCGCGGCGAACTGTGGTGCGATCTCTTCGAATAGGTACTGGCGGAGCACTTGGGGATCGAGACTGTCGCGCTTGCGGCGCGAGGCGATGATGTAGTCGGTGTTGATGTCGTCGCCGAAAACGCGCGCGCGGAACCTCATGCGAGGCGCCTCATGCGAGGAACTCCCGCGGATCGGCGACAACGCCGCGCACGGCGGCGGCCGCGCAGCTTGCGGGCGATGCCAGATAGATGGATGCGGCGCCGTTGCCCATCCGGCCTTTGAAATTGCGGTTCGCGGTGGAGATCACGTTGACGTTGTCGCCGGGAATGGAGCCGCACGTGCCGCAGCAGGAACCGCAGCCGGGTGTGCCAATCACGGCGCCCATGGCGATGAATTCGGCCAGCGTGCCGTCGCGCGCCAGCGTTTCGAGCACCGTGCGCGAAGCCGGAGCGACCACCAGTTGCACGCCGGGCGCGATACCCCCGCCCGCTTTGAGCACGGCCAGCGCCTGACGATAATCGCGAACGCGACCGCCGGTACACGTGCCCAGGTAAACCATTTGCACGGGAGTGGCAGGGCTTTCGCCAATCTCCATCACGCGGTCCACGGAATGCGGCAGCGCGATCTGCGGAGTCAACCGGCTGAGATCCATGTCGATTTCGCGGCAGTAGCGCGCATCGGCATCGGGCATTTGCGGATCGCCTTCGGCGCCGTTGAGGTAGGCGAACGTCTTCTCATCCGCGGCGAATATGCCGTTCTTGGCGCCCATTTCCACCGAGAGGTTGCTGAGCACAAGGCGGTCCTCTAGATCGAGCGCCATGGCGCCGGAGCTTTCCGGAAGCCCGCCGAATTCCAGAGCGCGATAGGCGGCGCCATCCGCGCCCAACTGTTTCGCCAGCGCGAGCGCGATGTCTTTGGGATACACGCCCGCCGGCAATTGGCCCGTGAGCGTGACGCGAATCGACTCCGGAACACGCAGCCAAATCTTGCCGGAAATGAAAATGGCCGCCAGATCGGACGACCCGATACCGGTAGCGAATGCGTTCAGCGCGCCATACATCACCGCGTGGCTATCCGCGCCTACGGCGAGTCCGCCCGGAAGCGCGCGTCCGGTTTCCACCACCAGTTGATGCCCGATGCCCTCGCCCACATCCCACAGCAGGATGCCGTGGGCCGCGGCGAAATGGCGCATGCGTTGATGAAGCTGCGCGGTGTGGCGGCTAGGTGCGGGCGCATAGTGGTCCAGAGCGAAGACGATGCTGCCGGGATTCAGCACGCGCGCGCCGCCCATAGCTTCGAAGTAGTCGATGGCCATGGGAGTGGAGCCGTCTGTGCCCAGCGCGCAGTCGACGGGGCAGACTACGACATCGCCCGCAAAAGCGCTTTTTCCGGATTTGGCGGAAAGGATTTTCTCGCTGATGGTTTGGCCCGCCATACCCATTAAACCTACCTTACGGTGGCGAAGCTGTCATTAGGGACTGAGCATTAGCCGACGGACGCGCAGGCACTGTGAAGCGATGCGCCCAGGCGGGCCAATTTCGCTTCCAGGCGCCGGCGCTCGGTCTGAGAGGCGCCATACACGACAGGCAACAGCTGGGAAACTTCCCGATAGATTCGCTCGGCATCCTCGGCGGCAAAATCGCACCGCAGCCCATGATCGAGCCGCCTGTTAATCAATGCGATGAGCTGCCCGTCCGTCCTGGCGCGCAACGCCGTGAGCTTGATGGCTTCCGGGTGGTCCGGCAAAATTCTCAGATCCATGTTACTGATTAGACGTTCGAGAAAGGCATTTCGCTCACAAGGGACCATGAAAATCTGTTGAAAAATCGGAGAAAAGCAGGGAACCGCAGAGGTACTTTTCAGGACGGTTCCCGCAAGAATTATTGAACCTCGATGCTATCCACTTTGATTACGTCGCCGTCGCGTTCGCCGGTAATCTTGGCGTTCAACGGGCTTACCGCGGCTGCCGGATCTTCGGCACGGTCGGCGCGATCCCTGAGAGCCTTAGCGGCCTTTGAGTTTCCCGCGTCGTCCAGACGATAGGTTTTGCCGGAGACTTCCAGGGCGAACCCCGTGGTATTGCCGTTTGCCTGGCATGTGGCCATTTCCCTTTTTTGATCGAGACAGGAGGTGTCGAGCAGTTTACCGGACCAGTTTTCCGCAAGGGCTAAGGTGGTGAAAAACGCCGCCGTAGCCGCAATGGTAAGTAGTCGTCGCATGTTTCTCTACCTTTCAGGTTCGAAGAAGATGCTGCACGCCGAGCGCCAGAGTCACGCTATCAAGCGCTTGCAGCAATCACAGTTCACCCGCTTGCCGTGCTATGTACATAAGAAATTGCCTGCTACTTGTTAACGGGGGTGTATTTTAAGGATGGCGGTACACACAGAGTCCATTAACGTACACGGCGCGCGCCGGTTCGCGGCCGAAGAAATAGGGCAACTCGCGGTAATCGGCGCAATCGTGGATGACGAAATCGGCCAGCTTGCCCGGTTCCAATGAACCGATCCCGCCGCCGCGGCGCAGACTGTAGGCGGCATTGATAGTGGCCGCGGAGATGGCCTCGGCGGGCGTCATTTTCATGTGCGTGCAGGCTAGCGAAAGCGCCATGGGCATGGAGGCGGTTGGCGACGAGCCGGGGTTGAAATCCGTCGCCAGCGCCACCGGCAGACCGAGCGAAATCATTTGCCGCGCGGCGGGATAGTGCGTGGAGCCGAGGTTATATACCGACGCGGGCAGCAGTACCGGCTGCACATTGGCTGCCTGGAGCGCCTTCAAACCCTCGACCGTGGTGGCTTCCAGATGATCGGCCGTTGCGGCGCCGAGCTCGGCGGCCAGATATGCGCCGGCATCGGGAGTGAATTGGTCGGCGTGCAGGCGCAGTCCGAGGCCCAGATCGCTGGCGGCCCGCAATACCGCGCGCGCCCGATCGGGCGGAAACACGTTGGGCTCGCAGAATACGTCGCAGTATTCCGCCAGGCCTTCCGATGCCACGCGGGGCAGCATTTCGTGGATCACGACGGCGACATAGTCGTCGATGCGGCCGCGGTACTCATCGGGGATTTCGTGCGCGCCAAGGAACGTGGGGACGTAGCGCAGCCGCCGCTTCGCTGCGAGCTGGCGAATGACGCGGAGAATCTTCAGCTCCGCTTCGAGCGACAGGCCATAGCCGGATTTGGCTTCGATGGTGGTGGTTCCGCCGCGCAGGAACCATTCGGCGTAACGGCTGGCGGATTCGAGCAACTCGGCTTCGCCGGCCTGGCGCGTGCGGCGCACGGTGGAGCGAATGCCGCCGCCGCGCGCGGCGATCTGGGCGTAGGTGGCGCCTTCAGTACGCTGTTCGTATTCGTCGGCGCGCGTGCCGGCGAAGACCGGGTGCGTGTGGGCGTCGACAAAACCGGGCAGAACGATGCGGCCTTCGGCATCGACGATTTCCGCATCGCTTGGGATTTCGATTTCGGAACGGCGGCCTATGGTTTCGATGCGGCCGGCGCGCACGATCATGGCGCCATCTTCGACGATGGCGAGGTGGCGCATTTCGGGGCCGATGCGCGGGCGCGCGGGACCAGCCAGGGTGAGGATTTGGGGGGTGTTGACGATGGCCAGCAAGTGGGACTGGTCAGCCCGCGCCTCCGGCGCGTCGACCGGCCAGGAGGCCGATCCCACTAACGGGTCTCCATGGGGCGCTGCAGGCCGTGCTCTTTGGCGAAGCCGATGGCTTCTTCGTATCCCGCGTCGGCGTGGCGGATGACGCCAATGCCCGGGTCTGTGGTGAGCACGCGTTGCAGGCGGCGCTCGCTTTCCTCGGTTCCATCGGCCACCACCACCATGCCGGCGTGCTGCGCGTAGCCGATGCCGACGCCGCCGCCGTTGTGAATCGAGATCCACGAAGCGCCCGCCGCGGTGTTGACCAGCGCGTTGAGCAGCGGCCAATCGGCAATGGCGTCGGAGCCGTCGCGCATGGCCTCGGTTTCGCGAAAAGGCGATGCCACCGAGCCGGTATCCAGATGATCGCGGCCAATCACGATCGGCGCCTTCAATTCGCCGTTGCGCACCAGACGGTTCATGGCGACGCCGAACTCGGCGCGCTCGCCGTAGCCCAGCCAGCAGATGCGCGCGGGCAGTCCCTGGAAGTGGATGTGCTTCCGCGCCAGCTCTATCCACCTCGCCAGCGTTTCATTGTGCGGGAAAAGTTCGAGCGCCAGGCGATCGGTGCGGTAGATGTCTTCGGGATCGCCCGAAAGCGCCACCCAGCGGAATGGACCGCGGCCTTCGCAGAACAGCGGACGGATGTATTCGGGCACGAAACCGGGGATATCGAAAGCGTTGGCGACTCCGGCTTTCTGCGCTTGCGCGCGGATGTTGTTGCCGTAATCGAAAGTGATGGCGCCGCTCTCACGCAATGCCAACATCGCCTCCACGTGCACGCCCATGGCGGCGATAGAGCGCTTGATGTACTCGGCTGAATCGCTCGAACGCAGCTCCCGCGCCTGGTCGAGCGACATGCCGTTGGGTACGTAGCCGTTGAGCGGATCGTGCGCGCTGGTCTGATCGGTAAGCACATCGGGGACAAATCCGCGGCGCACCAGCTCGGGCAGTACGTCGGCGCAATTGCCGATCAAGCCTACGGAGATCGCGGCGCTTGCTCGCGCTTTTTTGAGGGGGCCTCTCAGCATGCCGAACGCTTCATCCAGATTCCACGCGATGCGGTCGCAATAACCGGTTTGGAGACGGCGCTCGATGCGTTTGGGGTCCACATCGATGCCGAGAAAGCACGCGCCGTTCATGGTGGCGGCCAACGGCTGTGCGCCTCCCATGCCGCCCATTCCACCGGAAATGACCAGCTTGCCCGCCAGCGATCCGCCGAAGTGCTGGCGCGCGAGCGCGGCGAATGTCTCGTAGGTTCCCTGCACGATGCCCTGGCTGCCGATGTAGATCCACGAGCCGGCGGTCATCTGCCCGAACATGGTGAGGCCCATGCGCTCCAGGCGGTTGAACTCGTCCCAATTCGACCAGTGGCCCACCAGGTTCGAGTTGGCGATAAGCACGCGCGGAGCTTCGGGAATGGTGCGGAAGACGCCGACGGGCTTGCCCGATTGCACGATGAGTGTTTCGTCGTTTTCAAGCGACCGCAGCGCGCGCACGATGGCGTGGAAGCATTCCCAGCTTCGCGCCGCGCGGCCGGTGCCGCCATAGACGATGAGCTGATCGGGATTCTCGGCAACCTCGGGATCGAGGTTGTTGTGGATCATGCGCAGGGCGGCTTCCTGATGCCAGCCCTTGCAGGTGATTTCGCTCCCGCGTGGAGCGCGAACGGCAGTCGCAGTGGACATTTCAGCCAATCATACCGCGCGTTGTCAGTCTGAGCCAGGGCTTCTGGTAAGGCTCCTATAGAGCCAAATTCCGGTTTTTCGGCGCGGTTTTGGAATACTTCACAGCTTCCTAAGGGAGCGTTCGCCGAGAGCCTGGCTCCCCCGGATCGGTTAAGCGCCTGTGCCCGGAGTATCGCCGAGGCCGGTTCACCGCATGGTATAACTGCTTACAGTTCTTTTTTGCTTACGGTTCTTTCCAGGCTCTAGGGGTTCCCATGCGGTTTGTCATTCTACAGGTCTTCCTTCTCTGCACCGGCTTTGCGCAGGCGCAGCAATATGTTATCTCCACGATCGCGGGCGGCGCGGCATTGCCCACCCCCGTTCCGGCCGTCGGCGCTTCCATCGGCGACCCGCCCCGCGTGGCTGCCGATGCCGCGGGCAATCTTTACTTCGGCAGCATGCACTCGGTGTTCAAGGTGGATGCGGCCGGCAACATAACCCGCATCGCGGGCAACGGCCAATCCGGGTATTCCGGCGATGGCGGAGTTGCCACCGCGGCGCAATTGGAATACCCCGATGGCATCGCGGTGGATGCGGCCGGCAACGTCTACGTGGCGGATCTGGCGGCGCATGTCGTGCGCATAATCGCGCCAAACGGGACCATCTCCACTTACGCCGGACAAGGAACGGCCGGGTACGCCGGCGATGGCGGCGCCGCAATCGAGGCGCAGCTCAACGCCCCCATGGGCTTGGCGCTCGATTCCGCGGGCAATCTCTACATCGCCGATTCGGGCAACCACGCGGTCCGCAAAGTTTCAAAGAGCGGCGCCATCGGCACCGTCGCGGGCATTGGTTCTCCGGGATATAGCGGCGACGGCGGCGCCGCCACTGCCGCCGCTCTCGATCAACCGGAAGGCGTGGCTGTGGATGCTTCGGGCTTGCTCTACATCGCGGACACGTTCAACAATCGCGTGCGCGCGGTGGCGCCCGGTGGAATCGTTCAAACCGTCGCGGGAACGGGCATTTCTTCGTTCTCCGGCGATGGCGGGGCCGCCGCAACCGCGGCCCTCTTCCTGCCCACGGACGTCGCCACCGATAGCGGCGGGAATCTGTATATCGCCGATTACGGCAACAGCCGCATTCGCCAGGTGGCCCAAGGCAAAATCCAGACCGTGGTGGGCAGTGGTGAGACTTCCGTCATTTTCAATCTGGCCCCGGCCACCACGATACGCCTGAACGGCCCGACGGGGCTGGCGCTCGATAGCTCGGGAGATATATTCATCGCCGAGGGGGGAATCGGCACTGGCAGCGGCCTCGGCGTGGGCGATTACAAAATCTGGAAGATCAACGGCGTCGGCATTGTTTCCACCGCGGCCGGCAACGGCATCGAGAATTACTCGGGCGATGGCGGAGCGGCCACGGTGGCGCAGATCAACACGCCGTCCAACATGGTTCTCGACGGCGTGGGCAACCTCTACATCGCCGATTCCGCCAATAACCGCGTGCGCAGAATCTCCCCCGCCGGCATCATCGTAACGGTTGCCGGCTCCGGCGTAGCGGGCTATTCCGGCGACGGCGGACCCGCAACCGGCGCCATGCTCAACAGCCCGGAGGGGCTGGCGGCGGATGCCGACGGCAATGTGTACATCGCCGACACGAAGAACAACCGCATCCGCAAGCTGCTGCCCAGCGGGACGATCATCAGTATCGCCGGCAACGGCAACGCCGCCTTTTTTGGCGATGGCGGACCGGCGAACTCTGCCTCCATCCACGCGCCCGAGGCGCTGTATTCCGCCGGCGGCGGCCACATCTATATCGCGGACACGGGCAACCAGCGTATCCGCGAGCTGCTGCCCGATGGGACCATCATCACCGTCGCCGGCAACGGCGTGCAGGGCGTGGCGGGCGATGGCGGCGCCGCAACTTCGGCGCAACTGAGCCTGCCTGCCGGCGTGACGCTGGACGCGGCGGGGAACATTTACATCGCCGACGAAGGCAATAACCGGGTGCGCCTGGTTTCCACCGGCGGAACCATCTCGACGTTCGCAGGCGCCGCGACATTCGCGTTGGGCGATGGCGGACCGGCTACCGGCGCACAGTTGAGCGCGCCGGCATCGGTGGCGGTCGATGCGGCCGGGAAAGTTTATATCGCCGATTCCGGCCATAATCGCATCCGCGTGGTTTCGAGCGGGATCATCAATACGCTCGCGGGCACCGGAGTCTGCTGCTACTCTGGCGATGGAGGCCCGGCTGCCGCGGCGCAATTGAATTCGCCCTGGGGCCTGGTGGTGGATTCCTCCGGGCGCGTGTTCGTGGCCGATTCCGGCAACAATGCCATCCGGCTGATACAGACCGCGCCCACCGGCGGCCTGCCCACCATTGCCGCGATCGCCAACGGCGCAAGCAACCAGGCCGGCGCCGTAGCGGGCGGCGAGATTGTAGTGATTTACGGCAGCGGATTAGGACCGGCGCAGCTTGTGGCCGCGGCCGGAACCGGACCAGAGCCGCCGCAGCAATTGAACGGCGTGACCGTGCTGGTGAATGGAACGCCCGCGTCGCTGATTTACGTTTCGGCGGCCCAGTTGTCGGCCATTATTCCCAACGGCGTTACGGGGGCGAATGCGCAGGTGGTGGTGCAATATCAAGGACAAAACAGCGCGCCGGTAACCGTTCCGCTGACGGCGGCTTCGCCCGCGCTCTTCACGGCGAACTCCAGCGGTTCCGGGCAGGCGCTGGCGGTCAATGCCGATGGCTCCGCCAACGGCGCATCGCATCCGGCAGCCCAAGGCAGCGTGCTGACGCTGTTCGTAAACGGCGTGCTCTCGCAATTCCTGGCTGGAGCCCTCTCGGTGACCATTGAAGGCCAGCAGGCGGCCATTGTAAGCAGCACAGCCGCCCCCAACGCACCTGGCGTAACGGCGGTACAGGTGCAGGTTCCGTTCGGCATTCCGGCAGGCGCGGCGGTTCCGGTCACCGTGCAGGTTGGCGGCGCAAGCAGTCCGGCGGGAGTTACCGTGGCGGTGACGGTAAGTTGATTTTGAGGGGCAAGTTGCCAACTTGCGGACGATTGGGGGCGCCATCCGGGCCCGGCGTGCCGGTGGCCCCCGGTCATCTCCTCTCCCTATGGCTGTCTCTGAGTTGCGCGCTCTTGCCCTTGAATGTGGCCGCTCAGCAGCCGCAAAACCCATCGCCCATGGTGGAGCACACGCGGACGCATCCGCGCCTGACTGATACCAAGCCGCCCGGCCGCCACGAGAAACTGGACTTGGGAACTCTGTACCTCCCGAACGGCTGGAAGCCGCGAACCGGAGCCCCACTCCTGATCTTCTTCCACGGCGGCTCCTCTATCCCGGAAGTAGCCGCGGCAAAAGAACATCTCGCAGCGATCTGGGTGCAAGCGGGCTCAGGCTCCTCCGCCTACGCGCGCCTGTTCGACTCCCCAGCGCGATTCGGCCAGCTTCTGCGGGAAGCAGAGGATAAAGCCGGCTGCCAGTTCGGCCGCGTGCTCCTGGGCAGTTGGAGCGCCGGTTACGGGGCCATTCGCGAAATCCTGAAGACGCCCGGCTCCTACGAGCGGGTGGACGCCGTGCTGCTGATCGACGGCATGCACGCCGGCTACATCGGCGACAAGCCTGGCCCGCTCGAATCGAAGCTCGATCCCGTCGATCTGAACGTCTGGGTAAAGTTCGCCCGCGATGCCGTGGCCGGACACAAACGCTTCGTGGTGACGCACTCGGAGATCTTCCCCGGCACTTTCGCCAGCACCACGGAAACGGCGGATTATCTGCTGGCGCAGCTTGGGTTGACGCGGCGCGCCGTACTCCGGTGGGGGCCGATGGGGCTGCAGCAGCTCAGCGAAGCGAAGGCCGGCCGCTTTCTGTTATTAGGCTATGCCGGCAACTCCGCTCCCGACCACGTGGATCAACTGCAGTCGCTGCCGGTGTTTCTGAAGCTGCTGCTGCGGTGAACGCGGGCGCATCGCCGCGACGACGGTCTGGCCCAATCGCCTGCACCAGCGCCTACACCAGGCGCCTGCCCAAGCCCCTTCCATGAAGGCATTGTCTCTGGCTCGGGACCAGACAAGTCTCTCGATCGCCATTTAATTGAGGCTGCGGGGATTCCGGCGAAGCGAATCCACTTTTCTGCACGGAATCGATTTGACCGGCTTCCAACGCGGGGACGCCGCGAAGCCCGCAGCCCTGCCGCTCCAGAGACCCTGGCGATTGGCACGGTGTGCGTGCTTCGGCCCGAAAAAGGGCTGCTCACCAAGGCCGATCTGGCCGTGGTCAATACGACCAGCAACAACCTGAGTATCCTTCTGGGCAACGGAGACGGGACCTTCCAAACGGCGGTAAACTACGCCACCGGCAATGGACCGGTTACGTTGGCGGCCGGCGATTTTAACGGCGATGGGAAGGTGGATCTGGTGGTGGGCAATGCCACCGATGGCACCCTTAGTTTGTTCTTCGGGAACGGCGACGGAACGTTTCATCTGGCAGCCAATACGATCTACGTTTATGAGATCGGCGGAGTCGCCGTCGGCGATTTCAACCGGGACGGCAAGACGGACATCGCCTACGTCGGCTATTCCGGCCTGTACATTCTAATCGGCAACGGAGACGGGACCTTCCAGCCGTCTATCTACTACAGCGGCTACGGGACAAACGGCTTGGCGGTTGGAGATCTCAACGGAGACGGTAAATCCGACATCGTCGGCGTGAGCAACAGTTACGGTCTGTACGTATTCCTGGGAAATGGTGATGGGACCTTCCAATCGCCCGTCATTTATCAGGCCGGCAGCTTGCCCCAGGGCGTCGTCATCGCGGATGTGAATGGCGACGGTAAACTCGACGTGGTGGCCGCTAACAGCGGCGGCAGCACCATCAGTTTGCTGCTGGGCAATGGCGATGGAACGCTGCAGTCGGCAGAGTCATACTCCGTCGGCTCGCAACCGCGCGCGATAGCCGCGGGAGACTTCAACGGCGATGGGCGCACCGATCTGGCCATCGCAAACTATGGGAGTAACAGCGTCTCCGTCATGCTGGGCATTCTCACTCCTGTCCTCAGCGCGGCCAGCACTCACGCCGGCGCATTCGCCCCGGGACAGACCGCCGCGGTCTACACCATCACCGTTACTAATGACGGGCCGGGGGCGAATTCCGGCGCAGTGACCCTGATTGATACGCTTCCCCCGGCCCTTACCGCTACCGCCATAGCGGGGACAGGCTGGAGTTGCGTCGTGGCAACCGTTACATGCACGCGCTCCGACTCGCTCGCCGCGTCTGTGAGCTACCCGGCCATTACCTTAACCGTGAGCGTTAGCCCGAATGCGCCATTTTCGGTTACGAATCTGGTCGGCGTGACAGGCGTCGGCGCAATCGGCACCAGCTCAAGCGACGTCACTGCGGTTGTGGCGGTCACCGCGGATTCATTGGCGCCCGCATCCGGTTCCGGTGCCAGCCAGACGTTCACGCTGCAATACGCCGATACGCATGGGGCAACCGACCTGGCAACGGTGTGGGTGTGGTTCACCTCGAATTTCAACACGGGGTCATCGGCCAATTCCTGCCTGCTCTACTACGCGAGTGCCACGAACCAGTTGTTCCTGCTCAACAACGCCGGCACGACTTACTCTTCCGCGGCGACGGGGGCGGCGGTGACGCTGAGCAACAGTCAGTGCTCGGTGAATGCGGCGGCGGCGACCGTCACGGCGTCGGGGACGGATCTGACCTTGAACCTGCCGGTGACGTTCACAGC
>PLDF01000235.1 GCA_003135055.1 Bryobacterales bacterium
CCCTTGTGATCGTTCAGCTGCCGCACCAGATAATCGCGATTCGCAATCGTCGTCCATCCTAAAAATGGATCCGACTGGAACTGCATCGCCCGCTGTCCCTCGACCACACGCCGCCCCTGATGGCCCACACTGTCCGGCGCGTCCGCCAGGTACGGCGCGTACGCCGACTCCGGCTCCTCCTTTACCTGCAAAAACAGCGGATCCCGCGCCCCGTTCCCCTCCATATAAATCAGATAATCCCGCAGCCCCACGCTCCCCGTTCCCACCACCTTGAACGCCACATCCAGCGGCGTGTACTGCGAAAGAAAATGCTGCCGTTCCGGCTGCAGGCTCTCCCGATACGCCTTCACCGACGCCAGTACCGGCCGCGCCTGCTGCGGCGTCAGCCTGCGCAGCACCGGTGGCTCCTCCCTGAAAATCCGCCCCTTCTTCGTCGCCACCGTCAGCGTGTCCAGCGTGTGCAGCGGCGTCGACCGCTCCGCTTTCAGCAACGCATTCGACACCGGCGAGATCCTCTGCAGCCTGTGCACCTGGTACCGCGCGACCTCGATCACCGGCATCCGCGACAGTGTCCCGATCAGCTTCCGGTACCGCGCCACAAACTTCGCTACCGCATTGCGCGCGTCCTTGCCCTTCTCGCCCGGCGCGCACGTCTCCCGCGCGGCCAGCACAAGGCTCGTCGCCAGCCGCTTCAGGTCCCACTCGAACGGTCCCCGAATCGTCTCGTCAAAATCGTTGATGTCGAACAGCAGCCGCCCATCCGGCGCCGCAAACGCGCCCAGATTCCGCACATGCGCATCGCCGCAAATCTGGTTCGCGATCCCCGTATGCGGCAGCAGCGCCAAATCCGCCGCCATCACCGGCACCGTCCCGCGAAAAAAACCAAACGGCGACGCCAGCATCCGCTCGTACTTCAGCGTCACCAGCTGCGGCACCCGTCCCCGCATCGACTCCTCAACCAGCACGATCGGATCGTGCTGCCGCAGCGACGCATCCCACCGCGCGTGATCCTGCCGCCGCACCTGTTTGCGGCGAGCCCGCCCCAGCGCCCGCCTCTCCTGCGATGTCGGAATATGTGCCATTGGTCGTTCAAATGCGAAGCTATAACGTCCGGCTCGCGATTACAAATGCGCCGCCTCGCCCCAATCCCTCACATTGCCGCTCCCGCGTGCCGGCTCAGCACGACGAGGACTCAAAACCACGTCTTCCGCTTGTACTCGTCGTACGCTTCTCCGAATTTCTCCCGCAGCACCCGCTCTTCTTTCCGGCTCCGGTAGATCTGCAGAGGAAGCAGGACCACAAAAATCAGCAGCAGCCACGGCCGGTGTGCCCAAATCATGAAGCCGGCGATCGTCAGCCCGCCGAAGACATAAATCGGGTTGCGAATGCGGGAGTAGATTCCCCTCGTCACGAGCGTCGTCGCCTTCGCCCGCGCGCTGAACGCGCCTCCCAACTGCACCCGCGCGGTCGCGAACAGCAAAAACGCTGGGATCGCGATGGCCATACCCGCGATGCGCCATGCGGTCCACGGAAGATCCCGCGAGAACCACGCAAACACCAGCAGGGCAAGCGTCACCACCGCCAGAGTCCCGATGTTCGTCCGCAAAAGGCCTCCTCAGTCACGGCGATCATCGCATATTCTATGCTGCCGGGCGAGAACGGCCCGCCCGTCAACGCCCGAGCGACTCCGGCTCCAGATCGAACGCCGGTCGCGAACTTCCATCCATATAGAAGGGCACCGACGTGTGCTCATGCACAATCCGCCACCCGTTCCCACGCCGCTCGAGGCAAAGCGTCTCCCGCATCCAGAAGTTCACCCGCTTCTCCGCTCCCTTTTTCTGCCCCTCCAGACGCATGTAGCCGAAGCAAAATGCCGTATCCCCGGCAATCGTCACCCCAAAATCCCGCGGCTCGATCGTGATCGGCCCGTCCCACGTGTCGAGCCACGCCTGCGTCTCCGCAAGGTCGATCCCGTGATGAACCAGCGGCGGCGCCAAACTGTAGATCGCCGCATCCGAAGCGTAAGGCGCGGCAATCGCCCGCGCGTTTTTCTCGTAACGAGCCTTCGCCATCCCGGCAATCAGCTCCAGAACTGCAGCCTTATCCCGCTGCGTCGTGTCGATCAATGTCGCTGTGGACATGTCGCCTCCTCCTGCGGTAGTACCTGCCTTGTATCTTGGTTTCCGCCTTCGTCCCGATGCCGGAACGCCCGAACAGCATCTCGATATACCGCCGCAGGTGATCGATACTCGCAGCCGCCACCTCCGGCCCGCCCTTCGCCTTCGCCAAAATGAACGATCCCTGAATCACCACCTGCGTGTAGAGCGCCAAACTCCGCGGCGTCCAGTCGCCCGTCACGCCATACAGCCGCATCGCCTCCGCAATGTCCGGCTCGAGCGTGGCCGCATGGCTGCTGATGCTCTCATCGCACGCCGCCCGCAGCGGCGGATGCGTCTCGTAAATCTCCTGCACCATCGTCCCCACCAGGCAGGTGAACTCCGGCAGCTCGCCCTCGAGCAGCGACTTGCGAAAATCGACATAAGCCACCAGCCGGTCCACCGGATCCTTGATCGACCGGTACGCCGCCGTCGAAAACAGCTCTCCTGTCGCCGCATTCCAGTGCTCCACCGCCGCCAGCGCCAGCGCTTCCTTGCTCGTGAAATGGTGGAAGAAG
>PLDF01000018.1 GCA_003135055.1 Bryobacterales bacterium
GCGGCCGGTGCTCGAGGCCGCGCAGGCTGGGAATAGTGTGACGCTGCCACTGAACAGTCCTGTGCTGCCCAGCGCGGGAAACGGAAAAGCGGTGGCGCTGACGGTGGTCTATTCCTACGGACAAGGCGACCACATGGACTCAGTGCTAAGCGACAGCAACGATCCAGTGCTGCGCATTCCGCCTGACGCCAGGGAAGACGGCGCGCCGCTGGTGATCCGCCGCGCGCGCTACGGGCTCGTGCCCGGACAGGAGACGGGCTGGGCCGTGGCGGCCTGCCTGGCGCTTTTCATCCTGGCGTACGCGCTGGGGCCCGGCATTGTGGTGTGGCTGGTGCTCTCGGAGATGATGCCGACGCGTATCCGTTCGAGCGGCATGGGCATTGCCCTGCTGATCAACCAGGGGGTCTCGATGGTGATCGCCGCGCTGTTCCTGCCGGTGGTAGGGATCTTTGGATACTTTGCCATGTTCTTCTTCTGGGCGGCCTGCACCGTGCTGTATTTCCTGATCGCGAGGTTCTTCCTGCCGGAGACGAAGGGGCGGACGCTGGAGGAAATCGAGAAATACTTCGAAGGCGATGGAGAGCGGGCCACGATTGCAGGCGGCGGATCGCGCGCCTCACGCTGAGCCACAGACGTTTCGGTCCAGAGAAGTTTGGGATTTAGCGATGGGAAGGAGGCGAATCCGATGGATCGCAGAGATTTCCTGAAGGGCAGCGTGGTAGCCGCAGCCGCGGGACTGGGAGCCGGACAGCAGCAGGGGTTTGTGCCGGCACATAACTGGGGAAACTACGACTTCGGTTCCGGGCCTCCGGTGGCTGACCGGCTGAATCAGGGACCTTTTCCGCAATATCCGCCCGATGCGGTGATCCCCAATGACGACGTCGTCATGACGACCACGCCGTCCGACGACGTGGTACCCAACTACGGCAAAGGACTGATCACCTATATCACCGCCGATATGGGGACAGACGAGATTAAGGCCGAAAACATCCCGAAGGCCATCGAGGAACTGGTTCGGTTTCCGCTGGGGCAGAAGCTCTATCTGCGTCCGACCTGGAGAGAGGTGCAACCTCGGCCTGGACGTCTGGAGCTGCCCGAGTATTTCAAGCTCGCGCTGGATCTGGGCAAGCGATACAACAAGCGTCTTGGGTTTCGGATTCAGATGAGCGCGCCGGATTATACGCATGCACCGGCTCTCCCCGACTTTGTGCTGGACCGCGTGCCCAGGGTCGATTTGGTTCTCGGTAATACGGAAGATCGGGCGGCCGCCCAGCGATATCTGAAGAATCCGTACGCGCGATATCAACCGCGGTTTGACGATCCGTTCTTCCAGCAGTCTTTCGCGGAACTGGTGGGCCTTCTCGCCGCCGAGTTCAACGGAAGTCCGGACATAGAGTACATCGACACCTTCATGTATGGCTTCTGGGGCGAAGGACACACCTGGCCCTTCAGCAATAATCCGTTCCCCGACTATGCGACAGCGGAGCGCACGTGGGTTCGCATGCTCGAAGTCCAGCTGGAGCACTTCACCCGGACTCCCTTACTCACGAATACTCAGCCGGACTTCAGCCGCGTCGGCAACTCCGAAGTGCTCGACCGCAGCGTGCGCAGCAACAACTGGATTCGCAGCGACACCATTTTCATCGAGAACGAGCAGATCGAAGCCCTGAGCAACCGTCCTCCGTGGATTGCGGCTCTGCTGGAGCAGCCGCTTCCCGGCAAGCTTCCCGATCCTGCCGAGCGGGAGGAAGGCATCTCTCCGGCGGAGAACATGATCTCTCACGTGATCGATGTCGGAGCGAATTACTGGTCGCTCTGGAATTTCCACCAGATCAATCCTGCGACTCTGGCCGCGTATTACCACGCATGTCCGGAATGGTTCGACCGGATCAACCGCCGGATCGGTTACCGGGTGCGGCCGTCGTGGATCTGGAGCTACGACGACGGTGGTTCGGTGGGCATTNNGCGAACGACGGGATTGCAGGTGTGCCAGGCGTGCTGCGCGTGACTGTGGAAGACGAGAATCGCCGTGTGCTGAAAAGCGGTTGTCTGGATGCCGGCTATCCGCTGCCCGGCAAGATTCGACAGGCACAGTTTGTGCTGCCCCGGGCAACAAAATGGCAGGGGCTGAGGATGCGAGCCGAGATCGAGGTAAAGGGAATGCGGTATCCGGTGCGGTGGGCCTGCCGCCAGAAGCTGAACGAAGACGGCTCGCTCATCCTCCGCCCGAATCTTCGCCGGCAGGTCTAGTGCTTTTGCTGGAAAGAGCGCTCAGACGCCGAGCGCATCCCCGCTTATTTCGCGAATTCAGGTCCGCAGGCCGCAAGGTACGGCGTGAGCGCGCATCTTCTCGCTCCGAATTTTCGGCAGCCTCAGTAGATGTCCACATTCTGGACGACGCGGCTGATCACGCCGTTGGGACTTGGCAGGTCAGGTTTCAGGCCGGACTGGATCGAAGCGAACAGTCCCAGAAGCTGACCGAAAATCACGTCCAGTACCGGACGATAAAGATCGGGAATGGGATCCAGCGTCTCGGGCGTCACCACGAAATCGGCTTCGGCTCGCAGGGATTCGGGCTCGGTAGCGACGGCGACTCGCGTGCGCACCAGGTCTTTGCTGCCAATCTCCCGCAGCAGATCGACTTCATACTGCCGGCGTTGCGGCTGGCTCGAAATCAGCGCCACAAATAATGTTTCGTGATCGAGTGCAGCCATCGGTCCATGGCGCAGCGCCAGCGTTGGCTGGCTCATGGTCTGCACTTTGCCTGCAGTCAGTTCCAGAACCTTGAGAGCGCATTCCAGCGCCGTCCCAACCAGCGCGCCCGATCCGACGAAGCAGACGCGCTTGTAACCAGGCTGGGCAAGTTCAGAAGCGAGCGTGGCCGCCCGCGGAAGAAATCTCTCTCCTGCGCTGACTAAGGCCCGCAAAATCGTCTCGTATTCCTCCATGCTCCAGGCATGCGCCAGAATCTGGCCAGACAGGACCATATTCGTGAAGGAACTGGTCATCGCCAGCCCCCGGTCGTTGGTGGCGTCATCGAGCACGATCGAGAGGCAATTCGCACGCCCTTCGACCGCCCTATTCATGCGTCCGTTGGCATGGCAGGTGACCAGAAGGTGAGAAATGCCGGGACACTCCGCCAGCGCCCTCTCCAGAACCGCCACTCCCTCGGGGCTGTCGCCGGAGCGGGAAAACGAAATCCACAGATAACGCTGCCCGGAAAGCACGTAGTCGGGAAAATCAGTCAGCAGGCTGGTACTGGCCACGGGGATAACTTCGCACTGCCACCGGCTGCGCAGCAGATGATGCAGAGAGCGGCCAATGTAATCGGAGGTGCCTGCGCCAATCAGAAAAACCACGGGACGTTCCTGCGGGGCGCAGCGTAGTCCGGCGTGCGACAGAAAATTCTGCAGCTCCGTTTGCCGATGGTGGAGACGATCGAAGGTTGTGATCCAGGTGCCCGGTTGTTGCGCTATCTCCGCGGGGGTGTGTTCAAGACCGCGCTCAGCCTTTTCGGTCGCGCTCAGCTTTAGCAGTCCTTTTAAGGGATCCACTCTTCCATCTCCTTCTGAGCCCATAAGAGAATGATGCGAACTGCCGTGTCTATCACGCATCGTAATAAAACGTAATATATCATTGCA
>PLDF01000197.1 GCA_003135055.1 Bryobacterales bacterium
CCGCCTTTCAGGCGGCTCCTGCCGAGCCACAAGCAATGACCCCCATTGTTACTGTGACGCAGGTTGTTACTGTGGGGCACGGTCGAAAACCCAGCCAAAGTAGGGCGGACCCCCTGGTCCGCGGCTGGCCCCCCGGCCAGCCTTCCGAGGTGCGTCGAAATTCCGGATACACGCGGGTTTTCATCACCTTTGGTGGCCCGCAGGGCCATGCCGACAGGTTGGTAAACCTGCGGCCGATTGGCAAATCGGCCTCTTCGGAGCTTCACGCAATGAACGCTCTTTCCCTCCAACCCCGCGTGCGCTCTGGCCCCATGCCCGTGGCGCACGGGGTGCCCTCTGGGCCCCTGCGTGCAGCGTCCCCACTCATGGGGACGCGTCCTCTGCCGACGCGTCCACTGCCGGCTCATCCTCTGCCGAAGCTCTTCTCCCGGAGCCCCCAATGAGCGCCATTTCCCTCCAAATCCCTTTCGACGTCGCCAAGCTCCGCGAAGACTTCCCGGTCCTCAAGCAGACCATCCACGGCAAGCCGCTGGTCTACCTCGACAACGCCGCCACCGCGCAAAAGCCGCAGTCCGTCATCGACGCCATCGTCAAGTTCTACGCCGTCGATTGCGCCAACATCCACCGCGGCGTGCATGAGCTCAGCCAGCGCTCCACCAAGACCTACGAGCTCACCCGCGCCAAGGTGAAGAAGTTCCTCAACGCGCTTCACCAGCACGAAATCATCTTCGTTCGCGGAACCACCGAAGGCATCAACCTGGTCACGCAAACCTGGGGCCGCAAGAACGTCAAGGCCGGCGACGAAATCGTCATCGCGGGCCTGGAGCACCACTCCAACATCGTCCCCTGGCAGATGCTGTGCGAGGAAACCGGCGCGCATCTCCGCGTCATTCCCATCGACGACCGCGGCGATCTGATCCTCGACGAATACGCCAAACTGCTCAACCCGCGCACCCGCATGGTGGCCATCGGCCACGTTTCGAACGCCCTGGGCACCATCAACCCCGTGCGGAAAATCGTCGAAATGGCGCACGGCGCCGGCGCCTTGACGCTGGTCGATGGCGCGCAAGCCGTGCCGCATATGAAGGTCGATGTGCAGGCGCTCGACGCCGATTTCTACGCCTTCTCCGGCCACAAACTCTTCGGCCCCACCGGCATCGGCGTGCTCTACGGCAAGACCGATCTGCTCAACGCCATGCCCCCGTATCAGGGCGGCGGCGACATGATCCGCACCGTCACGTTCGAGAAAACCACCTACAACGATCTGCCGTACAAGTTCGAAGCCGGCACGCCGGATATCGCCGGCGGCATCGGCCTGGGCGCCGCGGTCGATTACGTCAACCACGTCGGCATCGATAAAATCGCCGCCTATGAGCACGAATTGCTGCTCTATGGCACGGAAGCCGTCTCGCGGATTCCCGGCCTGCGCATCGTCGGAACCGCGCGCGAAAAGGCCGCGGTGATTTCCTTCGTCATGGAGGGCATTCATCCGCACGACATCGGAACCGTGCTCGACAGGATGGGCATCGCGGTCCGCACCGGCCACCATTGCGCGCAGCCGGTGATGGACCGTTACCGGATACCCGCAACCACCCGCGCATCGTTCGCGTTTTACAACACCACCGCGGAGATCGATTCGCTGGTGGCCGGCCTCGACAAAGTGAAGGAGATTTTCTCCTAATGGTAGACGACCTTTATCAAGAGACGATTCTCGACCACTGCAAGCGCCCGCGGAATTTCCATTCCATGGACGATGCCAATTGCAAGGCCGAAGGCTACAACCCGCTATGCGGCGACAAGCTGAAGCTGTTCCTGCGCGTGGAAGACGACATCGTCAAGGAAGCCAGCTTCCTCGGCGCCGGCTGCGCCATTTCCACGGCCTCCGCATCGCTGATGACCGAAAGCTTGAAGGGCAAAAGCCGCGCGCAAGCGCTCAAACTGCTCGACGAGTTTCACGAATTGCTCACCACCGACGTGCAAGCCGCCAAAGACCTCGGCAAGCTGGTGGTATTCTGCGGCGTGCGCGACTATCCGGCGCGCGTCAAATGCGCCACTCTGGCGTGGCACACGCTGCGTTCCGCGCTCAACCATACCGGCGAGACCGCGAGCACGGAATGAATTTTCATGAACACGCCATGATTCATCGCGAGACATCATGAGCATTCGCGAAGACATTGTCGCCGCCTTAAAGAAGGTCTACGACCCGGAAATGCCCGTCAACATCTACGAGCTGGGGCTGATCTACGATCTGACGGTGGACGATGCAGGCAGCGCCGCGATCCGCATGACGCTCACCGCGCCCAACTGTCCCGTAGCGGGAACCATGCCCGGAGAAGTGGAGCGCGCCGTCCGCGCCGTGCCGGGAGTTTCGGACGTAACACTCGAATTGACGTTCGATCCGCCATGGTCGAAAGACCGCATGTCGGAAGCCGCCAAACTGGCCCTCGGAATCGAAGACATCATTCCGATCGCGAGGTTAAGACGTTGAAACCAAGGTCGCCCCGATGAAACTGAGCTCGAACGAGGAATACGGCCTGCGCTGCATGGTGCGTCTGGCCTACGCCAATCAAGGTCTCACCATCCCCGAAATGAGCCAGGCCGAAGGCGTCTCGCCCGCGTACGCCGCCAAGCTGCTGCGCGTGCTGCGCAAGGGCGGCTTCGTGAAAGCCGCTCGCGGCAAAGAGGGCGGATATACGTTGGCGCGCCCGGCCGGGGAGATCGTGATCGCCGACGTGATGAATGCGCTCGGCGGCCGTTTGTTCGAAAGCGATTTCTGCGAAACCCACGCCGGTTCGGCGGCCATCTGCGGGCGGTCGGTGGATTGTTCCGTGCGTTCCCTATGGCGCGCGGTGCAAGTGGCGGTGGACCAGGTCTTGAGCAAAGCCACGCTCCGCGACCTGTTGCAAAACGAGGCCGAGATGAACTCCTGGGTACGCACCTTGCCTGGCACGATACATGTCCTGCAATAGAGGCCGCCGTGGCGCACGCACTCNNCTCGTGTGAACGCGACATGTTTCACATCTTCTCAAACTTAGTTAGTTAGTGGCCTGCCCGATCCGCCAAACCCGCCGCCGCCCGCCGTCATGCTTGTCAAGCGCCCGTAGCTAGTTCACTCTAGGCATAGAGCAAACTAGTATGACCCAATCCGCGCCGCGGGATCTCTTCCCCGGAGCCCTGGAAATGATGGTCCTTCAGACTCTTCGCCGAGGTCCTCGGCACGGCTACGCATTGGCGCGGGACATAAAGGGAACGTCCGGCGACCTGCTGCAAATCGAAGAGGGTTCCTTGTACCCCGCCTTGCAGCGCATGTTAAAGGCTGGTTGGGTCAACGCCGAATGGGGCGTGTCGGCCGGAAATCGAAAGGTCCGAGTGTACAAGATCACTCCGGCGGGCCGTCGGCAGCTCGAACGGGAAGTATCCAGCTTCGAGCGGATGCTGAAGGGCATCTCACGAGTTATGAGGCCCGCTCAACCATGACTTGGCTTATGAGGGCGATCGAGCGGCGCCGGATTCGTCGGGAAGCGGCGGAAGATATCCAAGCCCGCTTGGAAGAGAAGGTTGCGGACCTTGTAGAATGCGCTGCCCGGCCCTACTGCCCGCCCGATGCCAGCGTCGTCCGCGCCGGGGAGGCCAGCGAGAGCGCCATGGTCGCCCAGTTCGTACCCGCGGCGGAAATCCACTGATCGAAGCCGTGGGGGAAGCCGGCATCGAAGTAGGGCTGGAACGCCATCGCGCGCGACTTGACATACCACGAGCCGTCCTCCTGTTGCGTATTCAGCAGGAACCGGACCCCGCGCTCATAGGCGGCATCGGATACCGATAGCCCCGCGGTCTGCAAGGCAACCAAAGATTTTCCGGTGGCGTAGGCGCCGCTCTCCATGGATTCGATATCGGACCAACCCCCATCGGCTCGCTGCGCCGCCAGCAGTTCCCGCATGGCTTTCTGCGTCGCATCTTTATCCTTGCCGGCCCACGACAAAGCGAGCAGCCGCCAACCCAGATCGGTGTTGTTCCTCGGCTTGGCTTTCGCCACCCACGCCACGGCGAGTTGAATCGATTGGTCGTAGGCGGCCTTGTCCCCTTTCGGCGCGTAAAGCTGCAGTGCGCGCATGGAAAGCACCGTCTGCGCGATATAGTCCGAACACAGCGGCGGCCGCGTATCGCCGGCCGGGTACGGCCAATGGCCATCCGTCGATTGATGCGATTTCAGGTACATGGCTACCGCGTCGGTGCTGAGATCGGGTTTGTAGCGCTCGGCATCGAGCCCCACCAGCATATAGCTCACCACACTGGGGCCGAAAACGTCTTCGACCGGAACGAAGAAACCCTGGTGCAGGTTATCGCGCAGCTTTACCAGACCGAAGACGTTTGCCTTGACCTGTTGCGCCGCGGTCTTCTCGTCCACCTGGAATCCGCTCCTGCGCGCTGAGGCGATCGCCATCGCCGTAAGGCTGTTATTGTGACAGGAAACGCAGGCTGCCTTGGGAACGAAGGCTGCGTCCGCCCGCTGAAGCAATGGAATGCTTCCTTGAATCGCGCTTTGGATCGTGTTCTCCCGCCGCGGTTTCAGGACTGGCTGGCTTAGGGCCGTACCCGTAGCGCCGGATTTGACTAAATACTCGACGATCGGCGTTTCGCCGTGAAGCTTCGCGATATCGAGCGCCGTTAGCCCAAAATCGCCGGCCTGCTTGTGACCATCCTTGGCGTGGACATTCGCGCCGTGTTCGACGAGCAGTTTGACCACGTCGAGGGGAAGAAGATCCGATGCGGCCGCGTACATCAGCGCAGTGCGGCCCAGCGGATCGGCGGCGTTCACGTCCGCGCCGTGGTCGAGCATCAGCCGGACGGCGTTCACGTCGCCGAGAGCTGCGATATTCGGCAGTGCGACGGAGTATGCCGCCCGGTCGAGGTCTTTGGCGGCCAGAAGGGCAACGCATTTCGGGCACTCCACGGTCACAGCCATCTCGAGCGCCAGTTCCCCGGCTTCCTTTACCTCGGCGCCGCGGCCGAGCAGCAATTCCACGCTGGCGGCATCGCCGGCCGTGGCAGCTTCAATCAGCGGCGACGATTCGGCCGCTGGATGCGGGTTGGGGTTCGGATTCGCGCCGCGCTCCAGGAGCAGCTTGACTACGGCGGCATTGCCCGGACGGCGAGCCGCGATCATTAACGGCGTTCGCATGTCGCTGGAACGTGCATTGACGTCCGCGCCGTGGTCCAGCAGAAGGCGTGTTTTGTCCATGTCCGTAGCCGCCCACATCAGGGCCGTTGCGTTTGCGTCGTTCCGTTGGTTGGCGTCGGCCCCTTGTTTCAACAGCCGCTCGAGCGTCGCCGCGCTGGTCGCCCCACTGGTATAGAGCACCGCGTACATGAATGGAGTGGAACCCTCCGGTCCGCGCGCGTTGAGAAGTTTCGCATCTTCCGCGACAGACTTCATGAAGCCCCGCAGGTCGCCCGCGCGTAGCGCCTCCACCATGGCCACGGCCTTCGGATTCAACGGCGGCATCTCCGCTTCGTTGGCGAGTGAGTCCGGCCAGCCGGCGCCCTGGTCTATCCACGTCTTGATAGCGTCGATTTGTTCCGGGCGCAGCGGACCGGTTGGGGGCATTTGCATTCCAAAAGCGTTCCCCGATATCCGGTGATACAGAAAGCTGTTCTCACTGCTGCCGGGCACTACGCCCCGGCGATTGATCACCGAGCTTTTCCGGTCGAGCCGCAATCCGCTGTTCTGCTGCGTGGGCCCATGACACGGCACACAGTTCTGCCGCAAGATCGGCAGCACATCCCGGCCGAAGTCGACTTTAGCCGGGGCCTGAGCGGGCAACATCCCGGCAAATGCAAACCAACAGAGCGACAGCTGCGCAAATCCGGATCCCCGCATGGCACCCCTCCAAAAAAACGGAACCCGTTCGGAACGTAACCAAAGAGCCCAAGCACCGGTTCGCCGGAAACATTACGCCACCTCGGCATTCCGCCGCATCCGTTCACGTCATACTTACCCGGAATCCCCGTTTTGAACCTTCCGGATCAGCTTATTCTACACCGACCGCCTACGCCGGCGCCGGTTTTTGAGGAACTCCGCAGTTCGGGCGCTTCCTGTACGTTTCTCGCCATCAACGGCGCGCGGCTCACGGCAGATGCAGACCAGACTTACGCTTTCGTCGCTGCTCTCTACGAAGCCAACCAGTTTCGCTTTGACAAGCTTGTCCCATGGCTGCGCAGTCACGTGACGCAGGAAGAGCCGCACCGTTCTTAATTCAAATGCTGCGGACCCATGGCGGCAAATCCCGAGCCGTGTCGTCTCTTGGAGATCGGGTGCTATGAAAAACGTTGAACCAAAACCGTTGCCGAATCAATAGTTTGGCGAAGAGCACCATCCGCAAAAATTCCCCCGCCGTGCGGAGGGCTTTTTCATCCGCCCTGGTGGGCTCTGGGGCCGTGAAGTTGAATCACGCCAAAATTAACTTTCTTTTCTCAACCCCCTCAATCACTTACAGCCAAACACCCCAAAAGTCCGCCGTCCGCTCTGCTACCCTGAAATCGGATACAGCCTGGGCGCCACACCCAAGCCCTCGCAGTTTTCTTACACCGGAAAGTGTTGCAACTCGGCGGTACTGAACTTCGCGGCGGCTCTTAACGTAATGTATGGCGGTGCACACGCACGGCGCAAAGTCCAATAGCCCCGCCGCCCGCAGCGTAATTCTCCCAACCCTCATGCCCTTAATGTCTCCGTTCTCAGCGCCGATCTCAGCGCCTCAGCGTCTCAGCGTCGAAATCCAAAGCCTCGCACTGCTAAAATCAGTTCAGCCAGCTATGCCTCCCGTGGCAAATGTCCGTTCAGCCCTCCGCCGCACCCAGGCAACCTATTCATCCCATTACCTTTCACCTCAAATTGGTATCGTTCCGCTATTCTTGTGCAGCCCAGGGTCCCCATGGTGAAGACCGCCCTCAAGTTCTCCGGCCGCACCGACCCCGGCCGCGTCCGCCGCAACAACGAGGACGCCTTCCACATCGACGCCGACCGCGGCATCTTCCTCGTCGTCGATGGCATCGGCGGCCAGGCGGCCGGCGAAAAAGCCGCGGCCATAGCCGTCGAGCGCCTCCGCGCCCGCCTTGAGCGCCAGACCGGCGCCACCGAACAGCGCATCCGCGAAGCCATCGCCATCGCCAATAACGAAATTCTCAAGGCCGCGTGCGCCAATCCCGAATGGGAAGGTATGGCCTGCGTGCTAACCGTGGCCGTGATCGAAAATGACGCGCTGCTCGGAAACGGATCGGCCGTCGTCGGCCACGTAGGCGATTCGCGCCTCTACCACATCCGCCGCGGCGAGATCCGCAAGATCACGCACGATCATTCCCCCGTCGGCGAGCGCGAAGATAAGGGCGAGATCGGCGAGAGTGAAGCCATGCGCCACCCGCGCCGCAATGAGGTCTTCCGCGACGTCGGCTCCGAAGAACACGAGCCCGACGACGCCAACTTCATCGAGATCCAGCGCATCCCCTTCGACGCCGAAAGCGCCCTGCTCCTCTGCAGCGATGGATTGTCCGATCAAGTCCCCGCCGCCGAAATTCAGCGCGCCGTGGAGCGCCACGCGGGCGACCCCGACGCCGCCATCCGTGAGCTGATCGATTCCGCCAACCGCGCCGGTGGCAAAGACAACGTCACCGTGGTAGTGGTGGAAGGCGAGCAGTTCACCGCGCCCCCCGCGCCCCGCGCAACCCCGGCATCCGGCAATATCTTCGCCAGCCGCCCCGCGGTTTTCTTCTACGGTCTCGCGCTGGCGCTGGCCGCGGCCTGGTTCGCGCGGCCCTATTTCATTCCGCTTCCCGTCGTCATTGAGGCGCGCACGCTGGCCGCCGGCCACGGCGCGCGCTTCGACACCATCGCCGCCGCCCTCGCCGAGGCGCGCCCCAACGATACCGTCGAAGTCCTCGCCGGCGAGTATCGTGAGCAGGTGAATCTGAAATCCCGCGTCACCCTGCGCAGCCGCATTCCGCGCGAAGCCCGCCTGATCGCGCCCGTTGGCGGCGGCCCCGCCATGGTAGCAAAAGACGTCCACAACGCCCGCGTCACCGGCTTCCTGATTCAAGGCGACGCCCAAGCTCCGCTCTCCACCGGCATCCTGCTGGATAATTCCACCGTCGAAATCGACGGCGTCGATATCGAAGCCGCCAACGTGGGCATCGAAATCCGCGGCGCCGCCAGTCCGATATTGCGCGGCGACGCCATCCACGATTGCATCGCCGAAGGCCTGCTCATCACCGGCGCCTCTTCGCCCCTGGTCGCGCACAACACGTTCCAGCGCATCAAAGGCCCGGCCATCGCCGCGCGCGACGGCGCCAAACCCGAGATCGTCGGCAACGTTTTCGAAAGAAGCACGGCGCAAGTTCCGTGGACCGCCGTGCTCGAATTGCCGCCCGATGTCCCGCTCGACGCGGTCCGCGAACATAATTTCATGGTCGATGCGAAACCGCCGGCCCGCGGAGGCAAGAAGAAATGATCGCCCCCGCCAGCCGCAAGCTCGGCAAGTATGAAATCCTCCGCAAGCTCGGCCGCGGCGGCATGGCCGACGTCTATCTCGCGCAGGATACCGAAGCCAATCGCACCGTCGCCCTCAAGCTCATCGAGCACAGCGCCGATGCCGATTCGCGCGACGCCATCGAAGCCGAGCGCCGCGGCGCCGAATTGCAGGCGCGCCTCGCCGCCGTCGAATCACACGTCGTGGGCGTCTTCGAATATGGCGACGTGGAAAGCTACTTCTTCGTCGCCATGGAATACATTGACGGTCAGGACCTCGCCGAGTTGATGCGCCACGGCCCGCTGGAGAACGAATTCGCCGCCGATGCCGCCATCGCCGTCGCCGAAACGCTGGAGAACGCGCACAACTTCCAGACCACCATCGGCGGCAAGAGTTTCCATGGCATCGTCCACGGCGATATCAAACCCAAGAACGTACGCATCGACGCGCACGGCGAAGTGCGCGTTCTCGATTTCGGCATCGCCAAGGCCCTCTCGCTCTCGCGCCGTCTCACGCGCAACGAATTCGGCAGCGTGCCATATGCCTCGCCCGAGCGCCTCGATACCGGCGACGTCAACGCGCAGTCCGACCTTTGGTCGCTCGCCGTCATGCTTTACGAAATGCTCACCGGCATGCAGCCCTACTACGCCGAGAGCACCGAGCGCCTGGAGCGCATGATCCGCTCGCGCATTCCTCCGCCGCCCGCGCCCGATCCGTGCCCCGATCCGCTGCGCCGCATTCTGATGAAGGCGCTCGCCAACGACCCGGCCGTGCGCTATCACACCGCGCGCGATTTCGCCAACGACCTCATTCTGTTTCGCACCGGCGGCCCCATTGTTGCCCCAAGTGTCGCCCCAGGGCCCGCGCCAGTTGCCGCGCCAGGGGCCGCGCCCAACGCCGCGCCAGACGCCGCGCCCCCTTCTGATCCCGACGCCACCCGCCGCACCGCCAGGCGCGCGGCCGACCCCTCATCCGGCCGCTTATTCGGCCAGTTATCCGGCCAGTCGTCCGACGACGACACGCGCCGCACCACGCCCGCTCCATCGACGCAAGCTTGGCCAAAGCCCGGTTCGTCAAAGCTAAGACCGCGCTCCAACTTTTTCCATAACGTCATGCGCGTGGTCGCGGCTCTCGCCGCTGGCTGCGTGCTCTACGGCGCCTCCTCCATATACTCCTGGTTTCGACTGCGCGACGCCGGCCAGGGTCTCGAACGCGAAATCAAGTCGGAGCAGCTTACCGATCCCGACCAGATGTGGACGAAATGGACGGAACTTTCCAAAAACGACCCCTCGTCTTATGCCTTGCGGGGCGTTCGCAACCTGGTCGATCGCAGATTCATGGACGCCGCGAACACTGTGATCGCGCGCTACCGCAACGACACCCAGGCCGTCTATGAAAAGGATTGGGAGCGCGCGCAAACGCTGCTTTCCCACGCTCTCGCCGTGAATCCCGACGATGAAACGGCGCGCGGCGAATACCGTCTCTGCGAAGGCCAGATCGCGCGCATCGAAGGCTTGCGCCACCACGATGCCGCGCAGTTGACGCTGGCCGCCGAAAAGTTCAACCAGGCGCAGCAGCTCCTGCCGAAATCGCCCGATCCGCAGCTCGGCCTTGCGCTGGTCTATATCTACGGCCTCAAAGACGTCGATAAAGCCGACGCCGCGCTGCAGCAAGCCGCCCGCGACGGCTATCAGCTCGGCAACCGCGAGAAGGCGCAGCTCGCCGACGGCTACCGCGACCGCGCCGACCGCCTCTTCTGGGATTCGCGCAACATCCGCGGCCTGCCGCAGGAAAAGGACCAGATCAGCCGCGCCGCCGGCGATTACCAGCAGGCTCTGAACCTCTATCAAAGCGTCGTCCCCTACGGCAATTCCAACGTGCAGATCAAGCGCGTGCAGGCGAGCCTGGACAGCGCCAACACCCGCCTCCAGGAGATCCACTAAATGAATTCCTGTTTGGCAGATTTGTGGGGCAGGCAATCCTGCCTGCAGCCGCCTTTCAGGCGGCTTTTGCGGGGCAGGTTGCGAACCTGCGGCCGGGCCCAGAGGGCGCCCCTAATCGGCCTGCCGCAAGACGCCATTCCTGTTCCGGCTCCGGCGACGCCGCAATGTAGGGCGGACCCGCTGGTCCGCGGCCGACGCCCCCGTCGGCCTCTCGGGGCTCGCGCCAAGCTGATTTGGTTGGGCGAAGAGCGGGTCCCAGGGTACCCGCGCGGACCAGGGGGTCCGCCCCACACTGTCAACGCATCCAGCAGGCTTCGCTAATGGCCGTCACCCGCAGCACACTAGCCAGCCGCGGTAACGCCGGCGGTCTTGCCGCCGGTTCCTTTTCCTGGCGCACCACCGAGCTAATCTGGACCGTAGCCGCAAGTCTCCTAATCGCGGCCGGCTTCTACCTGGTCTACAAGGCGAAGGCCCCAGAACCCGCAACCACGCCTCTACTCAATCTGAACGCCCTCAACGCCCGCGAAGATCTGCTGCCCTCGCTCACCACGCTCTTCCCCGACCCCGCCACCCGCGATTTCGTGGCGCGCAAATTCTACGATGTCTCCGGCGGCCTCGCCAATGTCGGCGCCCTGGCGCGCATCCGCGTCACTGCCGATGAAGTGGCCTCTGCGCGCGGCCTCAAAGCCTTCCGCGACCGCCTGGCCGGCCACTCTTCCATCCCGCTGCTCACCGCCGATCAGTTCCGCCAGTTGAAGCCGCTCTACATCGTCCGCACGCCCGCGCGCTTTCGCGGCGCATTCCTGCTATGGGCGGCTCTCTTCTTCGCCGCCTACTTCGCCGCGCACGCCTTCTGGAGCCTGCGCCGCTTTCCGGGCGACCAGACCCTGCTGCCTGCCGTTCTGCTGCTCACCGGCATCGGCCTCATCCTCATGGTGAGCCTGCGCGATCCTCTCCGCGACAACCTGCTCTTCGCCGATTTCGCACAAGGCGTGGTCGTCGGCTGCGTCTTGCTGGCCGCGCTCAGCGCGCTCGATTATCAACGCCTCTTCGGCAAGCTCAGCTTCGTGCCGCTGCTCGTCAGCTTCGCACTCTCCGCGCTGTTGATCGTCTTCGGCTCCGGCCCTGGAACCAGCGACGCCAAGGTCAACCTCTTCGGTTTTCAACCCGTCGAAATCGTCCGCATTCTGTTGGTCTTCTTCCTCGCCGGCTATTTCGCCAGCCGCTGGGACGTGCTCCGCCACGCTCGCGAAAGACGCGCCTCGCTCTCCGCCCTCACGCGCCGTTTCGATATTCCACCCGTTGAGTACACCCTGCCCGCACTGGTTTCGGTGGCGCTCTCGGTGGCGTTTTTCTTCCTTCAGAAAGATATGGGCCCCGCGCTCATATTCGCATGTCTCTTCCTCGCGCTATACGGCATCGCGCGCGGCAGCGTCTTCGTTCCCGCCATCGGTTTGGCGCTGGTCGTCGCGGCGTTCGTAAGCGGATACGTCCTCGGCGTCCCGCACACCGTGGGCGAGCGCGTCTCCATGTGGCTCTCGCCGTGGAACAACATGATTCACGGCGGCGACCAGCTTGCGGAATCGCTCTGGGCCTTCGCCACCGGCGGCGCCACCGGCACGGGCATCGGACTGGGCGACCCGCAAGTGGTTCCCGCCGTTCACACCGATCTGATCCTCTCCGCGCTCGGCGAAGAATGGGGATTCCTCGGCGTCGCCGCCGTCTTCGCGCTCTTCGCGTTTATCGTGTATCGCGCCCTGCGCATCGCTCTGCGCGCGCGCTCCGATTACGAATTCTTCCTCGCCACGGGATTGGCCGCGGCCACGGCGTTGCAAATCCTGCTCATCTCCGGAGGCGCGCTGGGCGTTACGCCGCTCTCGGGTGTGGTCACGCCATTCCTCAGTTATGGCCGCACCTCGATGCTCGCCAACTTCGCCGTAATTGCGATTCTGCTTTCCATCTCCGCGCGCCCCGCGCATCTCAACGACGCCAAACGCAACGCCCCTTTCCGCGTGCCCACCACTACGCTTGGATTGGTCCTCGGGATCGCGGCCGCAGCCGTTGTGGCCAAGGCGGCCTATGTGCAAGTGCTCCACAGCGACGCCGTTATGGGCGAAGGCACGCTGGTCGTCCAGGCCGATGGCGCCCGCCGCTATCAATACAATCCGCGCTTCCAGTTCGTGATGCGTCAGATCCCCGTGGGCTCCATTTACGACCGCAACGGCTTGCCGCTCGCCACCAGCGATTGGGAGGAGCTCGAAAAGCACCGCGCCGATTTTCAGCAGCTCGGTATCGATATCGACCGCGCCTGCCCCCGCGCGGAATCGCGCCACTATCCCTTCGGCGGCCTCACCTTCGATCTGCTCGGCGATCTGCGCACGCGCACCCGCTGGGCCGCCAGCAACACATCGTTCGTGGAGCGCGATTCCGCCCGCCGCCTGCGTGGCTATGACGACCGGCCCACGCTGGTCGAAGTCAAGAATCCCAAGACCCACGCCACCGAGCGCGTTCTCCGTTACGATTACCGCGAGCTGGTTCCACTGCTGCGCTACCGCTACGATCCGCAGAACCCCGCCGTACGCCGCGTGCTCGACCGCCCGCGCAACGTCCGCATGTCCATCGATGCGCGCCTGCAGGTTCAAGTGGCCAACATCCTGCGCAAGCAGTTGCAGCAGTCGCAACTCGATAAAGGCGCAACCGTGGTGATGGACCCCGCCACCGGCGATCTGCTAGCCGCCGTCAGCTTCCCGCTGCCCGAAATCGCACAGACTAATGTAGGCCAGCCCCTTTCGCCTGCCAACCCCAACCCCGACACCGATTCCAACCCCTACCTCGACCGCGCGCGCTACGGCCTCTACCCGCCAGGCTCCACATTCAAAGTGGTCACCGCCATGGCCGCCTTGCGCAAAGACCAGCAGTTGACGCACAAGACCTACGAGTGTATCCGCCTGCCGGATGGACGCGTTGGCAACTTCATCAAAGGCTCTACGCGCCCCATTCGCGACGACGTGGAGGATAAATCGCCCCACGGCACGGTCGACATGGAGCGCGGCATCGTGGTCTCCTGCAACGCCTACTTCGCGCAGCTCGGGACCTATGACGTGGGCGCGCAGCCCCTGCTCGATACCGCCAACCTGCTCGGCATTGCCGCCGCCGAACCCAACACGGCCGCGCAGTTGAAGAAGAGCCTGCCGCAGTCTTCCTACGGACAGGGACAAGTGGTCGCCTCGCCGTTCCAGATGGCGCGCGTCGCGGCGACAGTTGCCAACGCCGGTCAGATGCCGCAGGGCCGATGGATCGTGGATGAAACCAACACTCGCACCAGTACGCCTGAAGCCGTGTTGACCGCCGATCAGGCGCAAACGCTGGCGAAGTTCATGCGTGAAGTGGTCACCTCAGGCACCGGCCGCCGCGCCGCCGCCAGCGTACCCATGGCTGGCAAGACCGGCACCGCCGAGTTGCAGGACGCAGCCTCGCACGCCTGGTTCATCGGCTTTGCGCCGTACGGCACGGCCGCGCACCGCGTCGCCTTATCCGTGCTGGTGGAAAATGGAGTGTACGGCGGGACCGCCGCCGCGCCTGCGGCCGCCGAGATTGTGAACGCCGCCGTCAAGTTGGGACTGATTCAACCATGAGCCTTCAACCATGAGACTGTTCTCCGGCATCGAAAAGAGCATCGAGCGCGGCTTCCAGCGCTGGACCGAGCGATTGTTCGGCGCTGCCGATGCGAGCGAGCTGATGCTGACGCATCGCGCCATTCTCGCGGAGGTCGAGGGCAGAATCGAGACGCTCGCGCGCGGCCGCCGCGTCCTCCCGTTCGCGCATCTCACCGTCACGCTGGTTTCGGCCGACGCCAACCGCCGCGCCATTCTGGAGACAGCCTTCGGCGAGCGCCTGGAAGCCGACATTCGCGAAGCGCTGGAAGCCGCCGCCTGCGAAGTGCCGCGTGGATTTTCCATCGAAGTGCGCGCCGCCGAATCCGGCCCGAACCCGTTCGAGATTGAGTACGCCACGCCGCCTGCGAAGAAGACGGAGCCGAAGGCGACCGCACCCGCCACGAAGGCGACCGCACCCGCCACGAAGGCGACCGCACCCGCCACGAAGGCGACCGCATCCGCCACGCCGGCGACCGTGCCCGCTACGATGGAGACCGCGCCCGCCACACCGCCGCGTCTGGCAGTACTGAAAGGCAAGACTGATCGCCCCGAATACCTGCTGGAAAAAGTGCGCACCAACATCGGCCGCATGGCGGAGTTGACCGACTCCGAGCACCGCGTGATCCGCCGCAACGACATCGTCTTCGAAGAAGGCGCCGACGAAGCCAATGCGACGGTATCGCGCCGGCACGCCCACATCCGCCTGGACGACGGCGATTACCGTCTCTGCGACGACGAAAGCGAGTTCGGCACGCGCGTCTTCCGCGACGGCCGCGCCATTGAAGTCCCAGCCGGCAACCGTCGCGGCGAAAGGCTCCGCCCCGGCGACGAAATCTACCTGGGCCGAGCCTGCCTGAGGTTCCAAAGATAGCGCGCAGCGTCGTGAGGTGGCGTGGGGTGGGACAGACGATCGTTTTTTGTCGTCTGTCAAGGCGGGCTGTACTTTAGCTAAACAGGAGAGGGTCGAAGAACCACCTCGAACATCGGGGAATCCCCCGAGGCCAGTGGGGCTCTTCATGAAGTTTCGCTGGCGGAACGCCCATCCCAACAGACCACGAAGGGCGATGGTCTGTCCTGCCAAACGACCGGCGGCTCTCTTCACCTGCCCGCCCCGCCGGTTTCCGCCGCCAGAGACGCTCGAGTGAACGCGCTTCGGTCCCGCGCCACCCTTAAGCGGTGGGGCATAGCTTCAACTCTGCCCCTTGCTTGTTCACTGAGGTCTTCCGTTAGACGAAGCGCTCAGTGTCCGGCCCTGGTTTATGGCCCTGGTTATGCCCTGCTTAATATGGTCTGGTGGTTAACGCTATCCGATCCGAAGCGGCAACGGATCGCGCCCACAGTCGCTCTCCGGGCCTCTGGCGCGCCACCGCTTCGACGGCCAGAAGACCGCCGACGCGCTCCATGAGCTGTTCTTCCGTGAACGGTACGGCCAGCACCGAACCGGGAGCCTGCGCCTCGATGCTGCAGCGGGCGATCGTCTTACTTGCACCGACCAGATAGAGCACTGGAAGGCCCGGCTGCAGACGCTCCAATTCGGCGGTCAGATCGAGATTGCCCGCCGCCGGCGTCACCAGATCGATCACCGCCAGGTCGATCTGCGGCTGATGCGCCTGAAACACCGCCAGGCCCTCATCGGGGGATTTCGCGCCGAAGACCGCGAATCCCCGGGGGGCGAGCGTTTCGCGGATCAGTTTGCAGAAGGGATTGAAATCGTCCACGACCAAAACCGCCGGGGCTCGCTGTTCGGCCACGGGAAGGAGCAGGGAACGGACCGAATGTGAGCGGCCTGGCGCAGTTCGCCGGCCGAGTTCCATGGGAATCACGCGCTTGCTGAATCTTTTGCCGCAGCTTTGGCAGCGAAGCCGCGCGGCCAGCCCGGCCCGCATGACCAAATCCCACGCCTTGCGCTGGCCGGACCGGCGGACATCGCCGGCCGTGCAGTGGGGACATTGGTCCTTCAGGGATGATCGCTCCGTCGATAGTTTTCCAACCGCCGGATCGGATCTTCGACTACGGCACTGTGGTCGCACGTGCGCTCCACGGCGGATGAAAGGGTAGTATACAGCGGTCATCGCGAGTATGTTTCAGCACGTTTTGAGCCACAAGCCAAAGCGCGCAAAATCAACCTGTTATGCGCCACGGCTGGGCGCGCTGGAAAAATCTTCCAGGTAGAGACGGACAGTTGAGGGAAATTCTGCTCGGTCGCCGCGAATACCAGAACCATGCCTGGCCAGCGTCCAAGGTGGCATCGGCCGCCCAACGTTCATTTACCGGCCAATTCGTGTCTATTTCTCTCCATCCGGCCCGCTGCTGAGTTTTTCAAATATGCTGCGGATGCGGGTGAGGCGAAGGGATAATAGACGGATTTGGCGATCTGCGCGGGACGGGGCCTGGAGTTGGGGATACAGATCCATGAGGCGGAGAGCGGAGGCGATGGCGGTCCGGACGGCGGTGGCATCGGCTGAAGAAGCCGAAGCGGCGTCAGACTTGAGCGCCGGAGGAACCGGCATGCGGTGGCGCGGAGGAAGAAGCGCGGCCTGATACTCGCGCTGCAAATCCTGTTGCGTGACCTCGACATGCAGCAAGGTCAGGTTGGCATTATGATGGCCCAGCAGTTTCATCAAGGCGGGTAAGCTCACCCCGGCGCGAAGCATGCTGGCGGCAGAGGTGTGGCGGAGAGGCAAGGTCCTCAAAAACTCCGCTATGGCGAAGCGCTTCGATGGCCGCCGGCAGCATGTGGCTGTTGCCTCCTTGCCTGACATACGCCAGCGATTTCGAGTCGCGCACCCATGGGTCGCTCAAGAGAAACTCGACGGCCAGCGAAAACATCGCCGTGTTGACGCCGATCCCGAGACCGAGCGACAACAACACCGTTAACACGAAGTCATGGCTTTTGCGGAGAGCGCGGACTGCATAGACGAGGTCCCGCCAAAGATTCTCGACGCCGTTGAAGCGCCAGAGATCGAAAGCCTGCTCCTTGATAACGCCAGCGTTCCCGAGCGGGTTAGGATTGCTGCTGGCCGCCGACATCTCACGATGGAATGCGAGCTCGGTTTCCAGATAGCGATCTGAACGGCGGCGGCGAAATAGCTTGAGAAACAGGCGGCGAATCATCGTGGTTCCTTCGCGAGCACACGATCGACGGCCGTTGAAAGCCGGTCCCAGGTTTCCTGCTGCTGGGCAATCAGCTTTCGGCCACGCTTCGTGATCTCGTAGTATTTTGCTTTGCGGTTGTTGTCGGACAACCCCTAGGCGGCCGAGATTGCGCCGTCCAGTTCCAAGCGGTAAGTGCCGGGTAGAGCGAGCCCTCCTCGACCTTCAATACCTCGTCTGAAAGCAGATGAATCGTTTGGGCAATGGCGCAGCCGGGAGAGGTCCACGCCCAAGAAGAGTGAAGAATCGGCAGATCCAGGGCGCCCTGGAGCAGCGTGGGATCGGTAGATTTGGCCATTCGGGTCGCTTCCTATGACGATCTATGGAAGCAGTTCTCGAAATGTTCCCTAGATTGTCAAAGGGAGATATATTATATCTCTCCGGTTCAGAAAACTCGGGCAATGCTAAAAAAGTCGGCAGAGATACGCCAGATAAGGCGTGATATCGTAGCGGCTCTGTCGTGCCGGACCGTTCCCGATTGTGGCAACCGTCAAATCCACGGCGACGCGGGTCTGCCCGGAGATCTGCCGACCATCCTTCAACTCGATGAAATCGATCCGCGCGTTAATGGACGGCGGATCGCGGCGTTCCCGAACTTAAGCGCCCCCGGCGAATCGCAGGATCCGGAACGCGAGCCAGGCAATGATCGCAGCCATCGGAATCGTGATCACCCACGCGCCCACAATGTTAGTCGCTATCCCCCAACGAACCGCTTTGAGGCGATTAATACTGCCTACCCCCACGATGGCTCCGGCTATGGCGTGCGTCGTGGAGACCGGGAGGCCGAAATGGGTCGCCAGCAGAACGGCGCCGGCTGCGCCGGTTTCTGCGCAGAATCCGCTACGGGGCTTAAGCCGCGTGAGCCGTGTGCCCATGGTCCGGACGATGCGCCAGCCTCCGCTTAAAGTTCCGAGCGCGATCGCCGTGTACGAAGCCATCAGCACCCATCCCGGAATCTCGAACGCCGGAATCATGCGCGAGGTGAATAACACTCCGGCAATCAGGCCGGCTGTCTTTTGCGCGTCGTTGGATCCGTGCGCCAGACTGAAGGCGGCTGCCGAGACCAACTGCAGCTTCCGGAAGTAACCGTCCATCTTCGAGGGGCTGGATTTCTGAAAGATCCAGTAGACCGCAATCATCAGCACATAGGCTGAGATTAGTCCGATCAGAGGAGCGAGGAAAATGAATGCGATGGTGAGCGGCCATTGGCTGCCGCCTGGAACCCGAAGCGCGTCGAAGCTGTGCAGAAATCCACGCACCATCCCGGCCCGCGCGATGGCCGCGCCCGCATAGCCGCCGATCAACGCGTGCGACGAACTGGTGGGAAGCCCGAGCCACCACGTAATCAGATCCCAGATGATCGCGCCCGCGATCCCGCACAAAATCACCTGAGGCGTTACCAGGCTGAGGTCGACAAACCCCTTTCCGACCGTCTTGGCGACCGCCGTTCCGAAGAAGAACGCGGCGGCGAAATTGAAGAACGCCGCCCACAACACGGCCTGAAACGGCGTCAGAACGCGCGTCGCCACAATGGTCGCGATCGAGTTCGCGGCATCGTGAAACCCGTTGATGTAATCGAACAGCAGGGCGATCGCAATGATGAATACCGCTAGCCCGAAGACCGACATGGCTCAACTGTTCTTGACGGCGACGTTCTGCAGGATATCGGCGACGTCCTCGAACCGGTCGATGGTGTTCTCGAAGAATTCGTAAACCTCTTTGAGCTTGATTAGCGTAATCGGGTCCTTCTCCTTGTGGAACAGGTTGGCGACGGCGCTGCGGCTGATCAGATCGGCCTCGTTTTCCAGGCGGTTGATCTCGATGCACTGTTCCAGGATCGGTCCCTTGCGTTCCAGCGCTTCAAACGCCTTTTTCGCCGAGACAGCGCACGAATTCACAATCACCGCCAGTTCCACCATGTCGTGCGGAACGGGATTGATATCGTATGACACAAGCCGGTGCGCCGTATCCTCAATGCCGTCGAGCACATTG
>PLDF01000178.1 GCA_003135055.1 Bryobacterales bacterium
CAACGCTATCCTGGCCTTGCGCTGCTGTGAATTCAACAGCCGATTTGAAGAGTATTGGGAGGCGCGGCGGGCTTGACTCTCGTTTCTTGGACGCGGTTTGCCTATCGACGAAAATTGAGTTGCGGCGGATTCCACCACTTCTATGTCGCGCACCCTCGGGGAATCGCGCAGCGTCGACGCGTTAATCTCGGCTCCACGATCGGAGAATGTCAGGTTCTGGTTGCCGATCCACGGCGCGCCGCCGGGCCGCTTCTGCAGCGCCATGCCGGCACGCGCCAGCAGGTCGGCGTATGGCATCGGCTCCTTGCCGTAAATGTGATGCTGGAAGATCTGCTCGGCGAATGCCTTGTCGCCGGTGGCGTGCGCCAGCGCCGCCTGCAGGTCTTCCACGTTGTAGGGCTTGTCCGTGTCGGGATGTTCGCGCCACATGGTCCTCATCCAATCGTCGAGCGACTTGCCGGGAAAATGCCGGCGAATTTCGAGATCGATGCCCAGCGCCACCGCCTGCCCGTAGGTGTAATAGGAGATGAACGTATTGACGTAATTCACCGGATCGTTGGCCGTGGCGGCGTCGACGAACGGCGCCAGGCGGCTCATCTCGATGATGTTGTGGATCTGCCGCCCCGGCGCCGTCATCACCTGATTCACCGCGCCGCTCATCGAGCGCGTGAACCGGTCGAGACTCCACAGCCCCGCGCGCCGCAGCGTCAGCGGCCCGTAGTAGTTGGTGAAACCTTCGGCGAACCACAGCTCGCTTGACATATTGGCGCGCTCATAATCGAACGGCTCAAGCGTTTTCGGCCGGATGCGCTTCACGTTCCACGAGTGGAAGAACTCGTGCGACACGGTAGAGATCAGCTGCGCGGCCGAATCGTGGATATCGCGCGTGGCCGTGATGACGGTGGAATCGCGATGCTCCATGCCGTCGCCGTTGACGTACGGCAGGAAGTCGAGCAAAAAGGTGTACGAGCCGTTGTCGTATTTGGGAAACGCGCCGAACACGCCTTCCTCTTCGAGCACCACGGCTTCGCACATGCGCGCGAAAGCCGCCGCCTCTTCCGGCGTTCCCTTGTGATGCAGCGCCATGCGGAACTGCTCGCCGCCGGATTGCCACTCGGCGGAATCGTGCGCGCTGATTTCGACCGAGCTATCCATGAAGCGATCGAGAAAGGGCGCTGCCCACGCGCCATCGTCGTGCGGCAGAAGCTGCGTGGCCACCTTCCACTTGGAGCCTTCGGGGATTTCGAACTTCACCGACACCGGCGATTTCTCGAAACCGTGCGCCCAGATCACCGTCGCCGGCATGTTGAGGTGCGCGTGCGTCGGGTCGATGCCATCGTAGGTGCCGTCGGCGCGGTCGCCGAAGAGGGTGTATTCGACCACCACCGTGCCCTTGTGGCCGGAGACGTCCCAGCGGCTGGGAGAAACTTTGGCGACGTCGAGGGCATGGCCCTGTCCGTCGCTCGCGCGCAGGTTATAGACATTCTTTGCGAACTCATGGACGGCATAGCGGCCCGGCGACGAACTGCTCATCACCAGCTCCAGCACAGGCTGGCGCACGCCGGAAAACGTGGCGCGGATTTCCGCTTCGTGATGAGCGGCGTTAGGGAAACGCAGCTCATAGCGGACTGGCTCCTGCGCCAATAGGGGCAGGGCAAAAAGTGCGATGCAAAGCGAGGGTTTCATGCGTTGAAGGGCAGTATAGCAGTTGCAGAGATCGGAGCCGGGCCCAGAGGGCGCCCCGTTAGCAAGCGGTTTAGGACAGTACCGAATCTCGCAGACCGAGGCGCCTACGCCGGTAGAATGGCGGCGCAGCCATGTTTGCGGGCGAACTTAAATAGCGCTGCGTCGAAGGTAACCAGAGAAGCTTCGCTTTCCTTCGAATATGCCAGCAAGTAGCAATCGCCAACCCATTTGGTGGCGGGTTGCGCCGCGAACGGTTCCGTCGCCCAGCGGAACGCGGCATCGAGACCGCGCGGTTCCGGATAGAACTCGACGCGCGGGTCCTTGAGCCACCGGTCGTAGGCGCCCCAAGCCTGTCGCAACGTGAGCGTCTGTTCGCCCATTGCCGCCCGATCAGTCAGTAGACGGAGCAGGCCGATTTGCGTATACCAGGCGAAAATGAGGCGCGCATCGTCCGGTAGTGAATTGAGCCAGTTCCATGCTTTCCGGCAATGCGAATGGCTCGACACCGAAAGAGCGAGCCAGACGTTTAAATCAGGAAAAAACAAGGTCATGAGGATTTTCGTCCTTCGGAAAGCGGCGACCCAGTTTACCCCTGCCCTTGATTAAAGGGGCGGTTACGTAATCGCCGGTCTTGCGGTTGTTGTAAGCCTGCTCGATGGCTTTGACAATCAGCGCGCGAATGGAAGTTCCGGACTGGTGCGCCCGGTGGCGGAGCTCATCGTGCAATGGCTCCGGAATATCGACGGTGGTTCGGACTGCCATATCCTCATTATGGCATCAATGACATAAGCCTGTCTAGGGTCACGGGCATCACGCGCCCGCCTCTCCATCAGGGAAGAGATTCGGGTCGAGGTCGCGCAGAATCTTCATTGCCGCCATCCGGACTTCAGGGGCAACGGTGCGGAGATAATCGGGCGTTCCTACGCGCGCTGCTCGAAGGGCTTCGTAGAGTGGACGCCAACGGTCGTTGGCGGCTGCTCGCTCAAGGATGACGATCACCTCATCGAGATGCCCAGTCTTTATGGCAGTACGGAAGAAATCGTCGGAGAAGAATACGGATTCGTTGGCGGCGAGTTGCCCGAGCAGTTGGCTGGCTTCCGGCCACCTTCCGGAAGCGGTCAGGATTCGCGCCAATAGGAACTGAGTTTCCGGATGATCCGGCGCCAGTTTGTGGGCTTTCTGGGCGATTTTGAGAAGTCCAGGAAGTTCCTTGGGCGATTCGGCAAGGCGATTGGACGTTTGAAGGAAGCGGTCCAAATCCGAGGATCTTTGTGGATCGAGTTCGAAGGCGCGCAGATGAGCGGCACCGGCCTCGTGATTCGGGCCGGAAAGCAGATTCAGCAATCTGCCCAGGTTACTCCAGGGATACTGCGAATGGGAGTCTAGTTCGATGGCGCACCTATAGGCTTGCTCTGCCTCCTCATACCGCTTCAGGCGATCCTGCAGTAAGACGCCGAGATTGTTCCATGGGTTGACGCCCTTAGGATTCAGTTCAATAGCACGGCGAAAAGCCTGTTCCGACGACTCGTACCGCTTCAGGTGATCCCTCAGCAAGAGGCCGAGATTGTTCCATGGGTTGGGGTCCCAAGGGTCCAGCTCGATGGCGCGGCGATAGGCTTGCTCCGACTCCTTGTACCCCTTCGGGTGTTTTTGCAGCAAGGCGCCAAGGCCGTTCCACGGATTAGCATACTGAGGGTCCAGTTCGATGGCGTGGCGATAGGCGTGTTCCGATTCTTCGTAACGGCTCAGGTGAATTTGTAGCAGGTTGCCGAGATGGTTCCATGGGTAGGCATACTCAGAGTCCAACTCAATGGCGCGGCGATAGGCATGCTCAGCCTCGTCGTAGCCATTCTGGCGATCCTTTAGCAAGTTGCCAAGATCGTTCCAGGCAAGCGCTTCAAACTCGGGTTCCGTAGTCATAGCCCGAAGTGCCGACTCCGCCCGATTGGTCTCGTCTTCTGAGAGCTTCTCCTGGTGAAGACTGCTAGTGGTTCTGCTTCGAATTGCGATAAAGGGCAACCAACGAAGACCATACCTTTTCGCGACTGCGGTTGCGTTCTCGTAGTCGTAAACATCAGCCATCTCGCCGCCCGCGAGTGCCTCGTAAAGCCGCGCCACTTCAGCCGATCTAAGCTGATACCATTCCAGTAGCCGCTGCTCGGAAAGCTTGAGCTTCTCATACAGTTCCCGAAGTCCAGAAAGCGGCAACAAAGGCAATTCCTCCACCATTCGCGCCTTCTCCACCAAAGAGAGTTGCGGAGATCCGCCGAGCAACCGCCAGAACTCATGCGGCTCAATCCCGCCCCAATCGATCTTGAGGCCGCAGGTAGTCGCCCGCAATCGCTGGAGCTGCTCCATCCGGTCTTTCTTCGCCTCCAATTCCGGTGGCAGATCGCTGAAATCGATAAGGCGGCGCACGCCATCGTCCAGCACCGCATGAAGCCCGGCGGATTCGAGACTGCGCCGCAAATGCCTGTCGGGCACGGCCTGCGAATACGCCATCGCCATTTCCGCGTAGCGCTCCTGTCCCATAGTTTGCGGGTCCCGATCCAAGAAGGCGCGTGCGCGTGCATTCAGTTCTTCCCGGTCAAACCAAGCCTCCAAAAACTTCACCAGCCACAGCAGCCTGCGGCGGACACGGCGGCTGGCGCGCATCAGGTACCAGATATTGAAGAACCGCTCGGCGATCTGAAATGCATTCTTCTTTTCGCCGAACCACGGAGTCTTCTCCACCACCCCGAAATCTTCCAGCCGCTTGAGTTGCGCCGAAACATGGTTCACCGAGAGCGGGCTCAAGAGTTCGGTGAGGTCCGCGGCGGTCAAAGGGTCCCAATGAATCGCCATGGCGTCGACCAATTGCTGCGCCTGCGGCGCCAACTCTTCAAAGCGCGCCTTGTAAAGAGCCGTATACTCGTCCAGAAGCTGCTCGATATCCCGTTGCACATCGCCCTCGGGCCCTTGCGCCAGCACTTTAAAGAGCAGCACCAGCGTGCGCGGATTGCCGCCGGTGAGCACGCGCAGGGCTTTGATGCGGCCCGGTTGCTCGCGAACTAACCGCGCCACCTCCGCATTACCAGCCTGTTCGGCCAGTTGGCAAAGCGTGGAGAAAGTTTCCTTCTCATCGAATCCCTTCAGCTCGTGGATCTGGAAGAAGTCGTAAAATGCCCGCCCATGCTCATAGAGCGCTTCCAGAACCCGGCTCGACGAGCCAACGAAGTGCAGCCTGCGCTCTTCCCCGATCACACGCCGGAATTCCCAATCTTCGTCCTTCTTCAGGCGGTCGAGAACGATGTCGATGTTGTCCACTAGCAGCAGAAACCTCCGCCCGAGCCGGTCTGCTTCTTCGAGCAGAAGGTTCAGCGCCGCGGCGGAACGCTCGGCGCCCGCTGCCGACACGCGCTCCACGCGGGAATCGAGCGCCTGTGACGCTGCGCGGTTGCCCGTGCGGTCCAGCGCGTCGCTCAGAGCGTCCACGCAGTTCAACCAGAAGTCGGCCAGGCCAGCCACGTTGTATTGTTCTTCGGGGAAGACCAGCGGCATCCAGGTGGCGGCTAATCCCGCGTCGTCTTCAATGCCGAACGCCAGGCGGCGAAGAAGCGTGGTCTTGCCGAAGCCGCGCTGTCCGATGATCAGTTGGTGCTGCGGCGTGCTTCCCGGTTGCTCGCGCCGCAAGTCGTCGAGCAGTCTGTCTAACAGAGGTTGGCGCGCCACGAAGCCGCGGATCAAGTCTTCTTTCTTGAGCAGCGCGGGGTTGTAGATCGCGACGGTGAACGGCGAGCCGCTCTTTGGTTCACTCATTGGCGTCTTCCGGCGGCGCAAGCCTTCTCAGCCAGTATTCGCGCAGCAGCGGTGAGCGGAAGCGCCACCGGTTCTGCGTCTCTACCAGATACCCATCGTTCTGCATTACATCGAGCAGGTAGCGAAGTTTATCCTCACGCGCCGGAACATCGGCGATCGCGCCTGCCAACGCCAGATTCAAGGTGCTTCGCGTGGAGCCTTCTAGCGCCCGGCAGCAGTTGTGCAGCAGCGTGACTGCGTAATCCGCGTCCGGCCGGCCCAGTTCGTCGTAGAGGCGCTGGCGCCAATAGTCGAAGTAATTGCGATGATGCGGGCCAAGCAGGTCTTCGATAGCGCGTTCCACATCGGCTTCGATGACGGCGCGGCTGAGGTCGCGCAGTTCGTGAAAGATCAACTGCAGGTAGTAAGGAGCAGGCCAGCCCGTGCGGGTCACGATATAGCCGCGCACCGCTTCGCTGAGATCGACTTGATGCGCGGCGGCAAGCGCCTCTAACAACGCGTCGGCTGTAGGGGCATCGAAGGCGCCGAGTTTTTCGATTCGAAGATCGTTGATGGAATCGGCAATATTCAGGCGGGCGGTGACGGTATCGAGGCCAATGGAGCCTGCCAACATCCAGCGGATGCCAGCGTATTCCTGCCGCAGGCGGCGCATCCAGTACAGGAATTCTCGAACGCGGGCGCGTTCGGCTGGCTGGTCCTGGTTGAGCAGCTTGAGTACGAAGACCGGGAGTTCGTCGATCTGAATCAGCCAGCGGCCGTCGAGCTTCGAAAGAGCGTCGGCCAGTTCTTCTCCCAGACGAGTCCAAGGAGCGCTGTTCGGCTGGAATTCCAGAGTGAAGCCGGCGCCGCCGACCTTTTGTACCCGCCCAATGGTTTTCCCGAGCCAGCTCCCTTTAATCTGGCCCCACAAGCGATCGCCAAGAGGGTTGTCGAGGATGGCGCCGTAGAGTCGCTGGACGAAGTGGAGTTCGTCAGTGCAGTCCGAGACGTCGATGAAGATGGTTGTGAAGCCGTAAGTATCGGAGTCCTGGCCCATTTTCCGCAGTAGCGAGGTTTTGCCAACACGTCTCGGTGCGAGCAGGAGGAGGTTGTCCGTTTCGAGATTGCGCCAGAAGGCTTGCATCTCATTGATACGGTTGAAAAAATCGTTGTCTCGGGCGACGGCGCCGGTCAGGTTTCTCATTGATCAACCCACAACGAAGATTTTGTACAACAACTATATTGTACAACAGATTCATTGCGTAATCAAGGTCCGGGCGTCTTTCAAGGCCGACGCGGGCGCTGCTTAGCCGAGATCGCTCTGATCTCCAGCTTCCCCGGCGCGTCCGGATCCATGGCAACTTTCGCCCGATTCAACGCAGTCGTCATCAATCCTTGAATGGCCGGTTTGTCCAGGTCTTCCGCAGCCGCCAGCACGATGTGGCGGACCACTTTCCCGCCGCCCTTCAGAAGCTTGTTTGGATCCGGCAAGCCGGCGCCCTGGAGGAAAAACAGAGTTACCCAGCGCGGGTACAGCACGATGGAGAAAATCGCCTCCGACGCCCGCTCGGAAGGGCCAAACCCGATCGCCAGCGCGTTGTAGTTATCGTAGATAAGCTGCACCGCGCCAGGGAGCTTGGCCCGCATCTTCTTCAGGCAAGCGCGGGCCAGCGTCGCGATCTCGGGCGTGTACCTGTCGATGAAGCCTTGCAAGTCGCGCTCGGCGGAGGCGTCCTTCTTCTTTGCCTTGGGGCCTGTCATGAGACAACCTTTAGGAGCGGCGGAGAAATATCCTGTACATTCAGACCCAACCCTTCCTAACGCGCGCGGCTCGGTATGCGCATTTGACAGAGCCGCGACCGTAAGGGAGCGGTCGCGCACCTTCGAAACATTTGGGCACCTTATTGTTTCGCGGCCCCTTAGCCACTTCGCCGCGGCGCCCGCACTCTCGGGAGCGATGGTTCGCGCCCGCGAAAGACGCGTTCACACGATT